>JBDIAG010000183.1:0-7666 GCA_039812305.1 Actinomycetales bacterium
GTCACCAGCACCGGTCCGTCGGCTTCCTCGTCCCGCCCGGCGGTCTCGGGCAGCCAGCTGGAGACCAGGTACGCCGCGGTCGCGCCCGCCGCGGCGTTGTCCAGGCCGACATACGCGATCCGCGGGCAGTTGCGGATGTCGGTCACCAGCGTGACGACCGGAATGCCACGGGCCGTCAGCCGGGCGACCGCGGCCGCGATGGCGGGATGGTCCGGCGCCTTCAGCAGAACTCCCTGACTCGACCCGCCGCGCTGGCCGATCCGGTCGAGGATGGTGACGAGCCGGGCGGGCTCCGCGGTCTCCCGCAGCTGGAACCGGGCGCGCAGCGTGGCCGGCCGCACACTCTGCAACTCCGACTCCACCGCCCGGCGGACCGCCCTGGAGAACCTGGCCGGGGCCTGCATCACGACGTCCACCATCAGCGTGGACGAGGCCAGCCGCAGCTGCGTCTGCTGCCGATCCAGATCGAGGAGGGCCTGCTCCACCTGCCGCACCGCCCGGGCGCTGGCGCCGGCGCGACCGTGCAGCACACGGTCCACGGTGGCCTGCGACAAACCGGACTGTTCCGCAATGTCGCGCACTCGATGGCCTCTTGGCACATCCCCGACCCTAGGACGACCCCGCCCGTAGCGGGGGATCCGGCCATCGCCGGGGCGCCCGGCCGCGTACCGACATCGGAAGCGGCGGGGGATCCGGCCATCGCCGGGGGCGCCCGGCCGCGTTCCGACATCGGGAGCCCGGATACGGGCCCGCGATGACAAAGCCCGGACTCTCCCGGGTCCCGGACCGGGGACCGGGGGCGGGCGACGCGGCCCTCGGGGCGCGAACTGAGGTTCTTTTGGGGTGGTTGGGGGCTTGGAATGAGCTCCGCCCTCGCGGACGATAGGCACGGAGCACCCCTGTCCGGCCGTGTTGTTCGGACATATCGCGCACTCTTGAGGAGCCGTAGGAAAGATGACCGCCACGCCCACCCGTTCCACGCAGTCCGCACTGGCCACCTGGATGAAGGTGGACGACTGCCGGATCTCCGACCTCGAAGAGGTGATCGCGGAGCAGACCGACCTGGCCGACTACCCGCACGCCAGCGGGGTCGAGCAGGGCGTCGTGGTCTACGCCGCCGCCGACCTGCGTCGAGCCGTCGCCGACGAGGCCGGGCGGCGGGAGGTGTTGGCCGAGCTGGCGCGCGTGTTCGCCGACGGTCCGGGCATCGCGGTCTTCACCGGTGCCTTCTCCGAGGAGATCGTGGACCGGGTGACCGAGGCATTCGAGAACCTGATCGCCGCGGAGAAGGCGGCCGGGGCGCAGGCCGGCGACCACTTCGCCAAGCCCGGCGCCAACGACCGGGTCTGGAACGCGCTGGAGAAGCTCGCGGTCGCCAGCCCGGAGGACTTCGTCGACTACTACGCCAACGACATCGTCGCCCTGGCCTCCACCGCCTGGCTCGGCCCCGCCTACCAGGTCACGTCCCAGGTCAACGTGGTCAACCCCGGCGGTGCCGGCCAGACCGTGCACCGCGACTACCACCTGGGCTTCCTCGCCGCCGAGGTCTGCGAGAACTACCCGGGTCACGTCCACCGGCTGTCGATGACGCTCACCCTGCAGGGTGCCGTCGCGCACTGCGACATGCCGGTCGAGACCGGCCCGACGCTCTACCTGCCCCACTCGCAGAAGTACGCGCCCGGCTACCTCGCCTACTGGCGCAAGGACTTCCAGGACTACTTCGTGGCCAACCACGTCCAGCTGCCGCTGCGCAAGGGTGACGCGGTCTTCTTCAACCCGGCCCTGTTCCACGCCGCCGGCTCCAACCACACCACCGACGTCCGCCGGATGGCCAACCTGCTGCAGGTCTCGTCCGCCTTCGGTCGCGCGATGGAGACGGTCGACCGCACCCGCACGGTGGAGGCGATCTACCCGTCCCTGCTGGCCCGCCGGGCGGCCGGCGTCGACGAGACCCTGCTGGAGAACGCGATCGCCGCCTCCGCCGAGGGCTACCCGTTCCCGTCCAACCTCGACCGGGACCAGCCGATCGGCGGCCTCACCCCGCTCAGCCAGGCCGAGGTGGTCCGCTCCGCACTGGCCGCAAAGCTGCCCGCGCACGAGCTCGGCCAGCAGCTCGCGGCCCAGGAAACCACCAAGCGGAGTCACTGAACCACTACTCTCACCCCCATGAGCGCCCGCGAACTGGTTCCCACGACGACCTCCGAGGGTGCGCAGAGCCCGCCACCCGGCCGGCCCGCCGGGGCCGGAACGGGCCGGCGGACCACCATCGCCACCGCCGACCTGCGGGTGGGAAGTGCGCAACGGCAGGCCGTGCTGCTGGCGAACGGGCTGGCACAGCGCGGCGAGAGGGCCGTCGTCCGGCTGCTGGGTCCTCGGGGGCCGCTGGCCGGGGAGCTGGACCGGTCCGTGCGGCTGAGCTGGCGGCCGTACTGGCTGGCGCTGCCGGGCTTGGAACGCGACCTGCTGATCACCGGCACCGCACACCGCGAGCTCGTCCACGGCGCGATCTGGCGAAAGCTCAACCCGTTCGGCCGGTGGGTGGTGGCCAACTACCGCCCGGCCGGGGCCGACACGTTCACCGAGATCGAGGCCCGGTTGATCCGCGGCAGCGATCAGGTGCTCTACCTCTCGGCCGGCCAGCGTGACCTCCAGAGCCAGCACCAGCAGCTCGACGGCGGGTCGTGGCGGCTGATCCGGCACGGGGTCGCGCCCGCCACCGGGCGCTCGGCGTCGGCCCGGGCCGACGCCTTCAGCGATCCGGGCGTCGTCCGGATCGTCTCGATCGGCAGCCTCGACGCCGGCAACGGCGTCCGCAGCGTACTGGCCGCGCTGTCGGAGGGTCTGGACGATCTCGACTGGCGGTTCGACATCTTCGGCGAGGGCCCCGACCGGGAGGCGCTGGCCGAGCTCATCCCGCACCGCCTCGACGCCCGGATCCACCTGCGCGGCGCGTACCGCGACCCCGCCGCCGCCCTGGCCGGCGCCCAGTTGCTGGTCCTGCCCAGCCGTCAGGAGGCGGACGCCCTCGTCGTCCTCGAGGCGATGGCCGCCGGCATCCCGGTGGTCGCCTCGGCGGAGGCGGCGATTCCGGAGTTGCCGTTGGACGCCGCGGTGCTGGTGGCGCCGAGCACCCCGGAGGGGTGGCGGGAGAGCCTGCGCACGGTGATCCGCGACTACGACCTGCGTGGCCGGCTGGCCGCCCAGGGCCGAGCCCTGGCCCAGACCGAGTTCAGCGTGGACGCCATGGTCGAGGACTACCTGCAGCTGCGACGGGATCTGACCGGCCGCTGACCGACTCGCTGATCGGCCGCAGATCGGCTCGGCAGGCGATTCAGCGAGTCTTCGACCGGGAGCCCCTCCCGACTGACTTCCTTGGCATACTCCCGGGCATGGAGTCCAATGGCGCCCACATCCGCCCGATCGCGTGGTTGTCCGTGGGAACCGACTCCCGCCCTCGGGGCCTGCCCGATCTGACGCGACATGCCT
Organism: Actinomycetales bacterium; assembly: GCA_039812305.1. Lineage (GTDB taxonomy): Bacteria > Actinomycetota > Actinomycetes > Actinomycetales > CAWJMD01 > JBDIAG01. Next base: position 3,487 of record JBDIAG010000183.1, read on the forward strand.
GGCGTGACCGCCGTCTTCTATCGAAAGCGGCTCATGCCGAACGGCTACGCCCCCAAGGTGATGCAGAACCGTGACCTACAAGGTGACCTGGATCACGGGTCTGACGAAATTAAACTACAGCGGAATTACTTCCAGGTAGCCCCCCGCGGCTCCTGCGGTGAATCGGTTCAGCGGGCCCAGCGGAAGGAGTCACATGTCAACGACGGAAGCACCCAGGGCGGGTGCTCGAGTACACGTCCAGAAGTTCGGCACATTCCTGTCGAACATGGTCATGCCGAACATCGCGGCGTTCATCGCCTGGGGTCTCATCACGGCCCTGTTCATCGAGCAAGGCTGGATCGCGGCCATCGCCCGGAATATGGGTGCTAGCGACGAGTCCCTGAACTGGGTCGCCCGGCTGGGCGGCTGGGGCATCAACGCGGACAGCTGCGCGGCCACGATCACCAACGCGCAGGGAGCCACCGAGCAGCTGGCCGCAGGCATGCAGGCCTGTTCCAGCTACGGCGGCATGGTCAGCCCGATGATCACCTACCTGCTGCCGATCCTCATCGCCTACACCGGCGGCAAGATGGTCTACGACGTGCGCGGCGGCGTGGTCGGCGCGATCGCGACCATGGGTGTGATCGCCGGTACCGACATCCCGATGTTCATGGGCGCGATGGCGATGGGCCCGCTCGGCGGCTGGTCCATGAAGCGGCTGGACGCCCTCTGGTCGGACAAGATCCGTCCCGGCTTCGAGATGCTCGTCAACAACTTCAGTGCCGGCATCTGGGGCATGATCCTCGCCGTCTTCGGCTTCTTCGTGATGGGCCCGATCGTCGAGGCGTTCAGCAAGGGCGCCGCCTCCGTCGTCGAGTTCCTCGTCAACAACCACCTGCTGCCGCTGACCTCGATCCTGATCGAGCCCGCCAAGATCCTGTTCCTCAACAACGCGATCAACCACGGCATCCTCACCCCGCTGGGCACCGACCAGGCGCTGAACACCGGCAAGTCCGTGCTGTTCCTGCTGGAGGCCAACCCCGGCCCCGGCCTCGGCCTGCTGCTCGCCTACTCGCTGTTCGGTCGTGGTCAGGCGAAGGCATCCGCTCCGGGCGCGGCGATCATCCACTTCTTCGGCGGTATCCACGAGATCTACTTCCCGTACGTGCTGATGCGGCCGATCCTGATCGTCGGAATGATCCTCTCCGGCGCGACCGGCGTGCTGGTCAACGTCATCTTCGGCTCCGGTCTGCGCGCGCCGGCCGCCCCGGGTTCGATCATCGCGGTCTACCTGCAGACCGCATCCGGGTCCTACATCGGGGTGACGCTCTCCTGGCTCGCCGCGGCGGCCGTCTCGTTCCTGGTCTGTTCGTTCTTCCTGCGAACGGCCAAGGACACCGGCGAGGACGACCTCGCCGCGGCCACCGCGAACATGGAGGCGATGAAGGGCAAGAAGTCCTCGGTCGCCGGCCACCTCACCGGCGGCGGGGCGTCCTTGGACGACGCGGCCAGTCGCGGCCCGATCAAGGACATCGTCTTCGCCTGCGACGCCGGCATGGGCTCTTCGGCGATGGGCGCCTCGGTGCTGCGCAAGAAGATCCAGTCGGCCGGCTACAACGACGTGACCGTGGTCAACAAGGCGATCTCGAACCTGACCGACACCTTCGACCTGGTCGTCACCCACAAGGATCTGACCGACCGGGCCAAGCAGAAGACCGGCTCGGCGATCCACGTCTCGGTCGACAACTTCATGGGCAGCCCCCGCTACGACGAGATCGTCGAGCTGCTGCACAAGACCAACGGCGGTCAGGGTGCGGAAGCTCCGGCGGCTGCGCCCGCTCCGGCGGCACCTGCACCCGCCCCCGCCGCTGCGGCCGGGCCGGCCGAAGAGGTGCTCAGCCGGCAGTCGATCGTCGTCGACGGCACGGCCACCGACAAGGCGGGAGCGATCACCGAGGCCGGCAAGCTGCTGGTGGCGGCCGGCGCCGTGGACGCGGCCTACGTCGACGCCATGCACGAGCGGGAGAAGTCCGTGTCGACGTACATGGGCAACCTGCTGGCGATTCCGCACGGCACCAACGAGGCCAAGTCGATGATCAAGCATTCGGCGATCAGCTTCGTCCGCTACCCGAACGGAATCGACTGGAACGGAAAGGAAGTCAAATTCGTCATCGGGATCGCCGGCGCAGGCAACGATCACATGGCCCTGCTCGGTAAGATCGCGGACGTTTTCCTCGACAAGAACCAGGTCGCCGGCCTGGAGGAGGCAACGTCACCGGAGCAGATCGAGGCTGCTCTGGGGAAGGTGAACGGCTGAAATCATGAAAGCAGTCCACTTCGGTGCCGGAAACATCGGCCGCGGGTTCGTCGGTCTGTTGCTCAATCAGGCGGGCTACGAGCTGGTGTTCGCCGATGTCGCAGAGGCCCTGATCGACGCCCTCAAGGCGGCGGACTCCTACCAGGTGCACGAGGTGGGCGAGGACCCGCGGACCACGACGGTCCGCGGGTTCTCCGCGCTCAACTCGAACGCCGAGAAGGAGGCCCTGACCGAGGCGATCGCGTCCGCGGACGTCGTCACCACGGCGGTCGGGGTGCAGATCCTCAAGTTCGTCGCCCCGGCCATCGCGGCCGGCATCGCGGCCCGCCCCGCGGGGGCCGGCAAGATCGCGGTGATGGCGTGCGAGAACGCGATCAACGGCACGGACGTGCTGAAGGCGGAGGTGGAGAAGGCATACTCCGGCGACGACCTCGCCGAGCGGGCCATCTTCGCCAACACCGCGGTGGACCGGATCGTGCCGGGCCAACCCGCCGACGCGGGCATCGACGTCACCGTCGAGAACTACTTCGAGTGGGCGATCGAGAGTCCGCCCTTCGGTGACGACGTGCCCGAGATCGCCGGGGTGACCTGGGTGGAGGATCTCGAGCCCTACATCGAGCGGAAGCTCTTCACGGTCAACACCGGGCACGCGACGATCGCCTGGTTCGGCTACCAGGCGGGCGCGGCCTCCATCGCCGAGGCGCTCGCCAACCCGGCGGTGGCGGCGAACGCGGCCGCGGTGCTGGACGAGACGAAGGCCCTGATCGTGGCCAAGCACGGGATCCCGGAGGAGACCCAGGCGGCCTACGTGGCGAAGATCCTCAAGCGATTCGCCAACGCCTCACTGCCGGACACCCCCCTGCGCGTGGGACGGGGGCCGTTGCGCAAGCTCTCGCGCAACGACCGATTCATCTCCCCCGCCTCCCAGCTGGCCGAGCGCGGGATCGACTCGCCCGCGCTGCTCGCCGCGGTCGGCGCTGGCCTGCGTTTCGACCCGGTCGAGGACGAGGAAGCCGTGCAACTGCAACGCATCCTCGCCGAGGAACCGGCCGACGTGGTCGTCAAGACGGTCACCGGCATCGAGGAGGACCACCCCCTCTACGCCGGCCTCCTCCAGGTGGTGACGGAGCGTCAGAACGGCTGACTCCGCTCCTCCGCGAAACACCCACGGGCTCCCGGTCACATCTGACCGGGAGCCCGCGCGTTTGACTGGGGATCCCCAGGCCGGCACTTGACGGGAATTCGCGTTTGGCTGGGCCCGGGACCGCCTGCCTTGGAACTCGTGCGCCGGACCGGCTCCTCAGAGCCGCACCTGACCGCGCGTTGACCGGGCCCCGGCCCGCCTGCCTTGGATCTCGTGCCCGGCCTGCTCCCCAGACCCGCGCCAGACCGGGAATTCGCGCGTTGGCCGATCCCCGGACCCGCCTGCCTTGGATCTCGTGCGTCGGGCCCGCTCCCCAGACCCGCACCAGGCCGGGAATTCGCGCGTTGGCCGATCCCCGGACCCGCCTGCCTTGGATCTCGTGCGTCGGGCCCGCTCCCCAGACCCGCACCAGGCCGGGAATTCGCGCGTTGGCCGATCCCCGGACCCGCCTGCCTTGGATCTCGGGGCCGGGCCGCCTCCCCAGGCCCGCATCTGACCGGTAGTTCGCGCGTTGACCAAGTATGTGTTCATCGGCCAGCGATCGCTGGCTAGTGAACACGCAACTGGTCAACGCGGGGACAGCCGGTCAAGTGGCGAGTGGTGCGGTCGGTGATCGTCCGTGGCCCCGGCGGCAGAGAGGTGCCCAAGGTTCACATACCTCGCGAAGGGGCTTGCTGTCAGCCCTAGATGCCATCGACCTCAGGGAATCCAGTCGGGATAGATCAGGCGAAGAATCCCCA
>JBDIAG010000184.1:0-7630 GCA_039812305.1 Actinomycetales bacterium
CGGCGAGCGCCACGGGGACGACCGAGCCGGAGGTTCTCCGCCGGCTCGGTCGGCTCGTCCACCGGCTGCAGGGCTCCCGGTGATTACCGGGTCAGGCGCAGGGGGCCAGAGTCACCGGTAGCTGTAGGCGCGGCGGAACCATTCGCTCGGGACCCCACGGGTTCTGTGCGACCAGCACGGTGCTGGTCCACTGGCCGCGGTCCCGATAGCGGAGCATGCCGGAGGAGACCGGGTCGGGCAGCCATCCGGAGTCGGGAAGAGAACTGAACGATGTCACCCTTCGATGATCGGTGGTGATTGCCGTCCCCTGAATGCCTACGCGCGTGAGGGTGGTCACGACAGGGGGTTATTCGGGCGAGTCGCACTGTGAAAGTGCTCACTCCGGCCGGCCTAACGTGGGGGTGCAATCTGCCTGCAACATGACGTGTACGAAGATCGGAGCGTGAGTGAGCCCATCGACGTGCACTTCCTCCACGAGTTGCGGAACGCGGCCTCCGGAATCTCTCCCGAGAATTGGCCGGAGATTGCGCCCGCCACGCCGGTCCGGCCGGCGGCCGTCCCCGTCGAGCAACTGTGGACGCTCTTCGATGCGCAGGCACAGTCGCGCCACCTCGACTTCGCGGCCAGGTGGCTGCGCGCCCGGGACTGGGGGTTCTACACGATCGGGTCAGCCGGACACGAAAGCAACGCCGCGGTGGCGATGGCACTGCGTCCGACCGACCCCGCTCTGTTGCACTACCGGTCGGGTGGGTTCTACGCCGCGCGCGCGGCCCAGGTCGCCGGGAGCACGCCGATCCGCGATGTGCTGACCGGGCTGGCCGCCTCCAGCGACGACCCGATCTCGCGCGGGCGGCACAAGGTCTTCGGCCACCGGGAACTGGCGATCATCCCGCAGACCTCGACCATCTCTTCGCACCTGCCACGGGCGGTCGGGCTCGCCTACGGTCTCGATCAGCGGGCCCGGCACGACGTGGCCGGCGAATGGCCCGAGGACGCGGTCGTCGTGTGCTCCTTCGGGGACGCCTCGCTCAATCACTCCACCGCGGCGGGCGCGCTCAACGCGGCCGCCTACTCGGAGTATCGGCGGATCCCGTTGCCGCTGCTGTTCGTCTGCGAGGACAACGGCCTCGGCATCAGCACCACCACGCCCCGCGGCTGGGCGGAGCGGAGCCTGGCCGGCTACGGGATGGACTACGTCCGGGTGTCCGGTGACGACCCGCCGGCGCTGCTCGCCACCTGTCGCGAGGTCGCCGATCAGGTGCGCCGCCGTCGCCAGCCGAGCGTCCTGCACCTCAAGACCGTTCGGTACATGGGTCACGCCGGCAGCGACGCGGAGATCGGCTATCGCTCGTCGGCGTCGATCACCTCCGATTACACCCGCGACCCGCTGCTGGCGACCGCCCGTTCCCTATTGCGGGCCGGGGTGTCGGCACACGAGGTCCTGCAGCGCTACGAACTTCTCCGCGAGTCGGTGATGTCCCAGGCCGAGACCATGGTCGAGGCTCCGCGACTGTCGCAGGCCGAGCAGGTGATGGCTCCCCTGACCCGCTCGCGACCGGAAGAGGTGGCCGCCGCGGCCCGCGCCTCGGCCGGCGACGTCGCCACCACCACGCCGCTCACCCTGGCTCAGACGATCAACGCCACCCTGCAGGACGTGATGACCGCCTACCCGAACGCCATCGTCTTCGGCGAGGATGTCGGCGCCAAGGGCGGTGTCTACGGGTTGACCCGAGGGCTGCGAAAACGCTTCAAGCACCGCGTGTTCGACACGCTCCTGGACGAACAGACCATCCTGGGAACGGCTCTGGGCACGGCCCTGGCCGGGTTCCTGCCCATTCCGGAGATCCAGTACCTGGCCTACCTGCACAACGCCGAGGACCAACTCCGCGGCGAGGCAGCCAGTCTGGGGTTCTTCTCAGCCGGACAGTATGGCAACGGCATGGTCGTCCGCATCGCTGGTCTCGCCTACCAGAAGGGATTTGGTGGGCACTTCCACAACGACAACTCCGTGGCGGTGCTGCGCGACATCCCGGGACTCGTGCTCGCCGTCCCGGCCCACCCCGCGGACGCGGCCGGCCTGCTGCGCACGTGCGTGGGGCTGGCGGTCGCCGAGCAGCGGGTGTGCGTCTTCCTGGAGCCGATCGCCCGCTACCACACCAAGGATCTGCTCGAACCCGGCGACGGCGGCTGGCTCGCGACCTATGCACCCGAGACGCAGTGGGAACCGTCCCAGGACGGGCCGGGCAGCGTGCGACGGCACGGTGCCGGGCGGGATCTGCTGATCCTCACCTACGGCAACGGGGTCTACCTGTCGCTGCGCGCCCGACGCCGTCTCCAGGAGCGCGGGATCGACACCACCGTGATCGACCTGCGCTGGCTGGCTCCCCTGCCCGGCGCCGAGATCGTCGCCGCGGCAGGTGACTTCGATCGGATCCTGATCGTGGACGAATGTCGCCGGTCGGGCGGGATGGCCGAGCCGATGATGGCCCTGCTCCTCGACAACGGCTACCCGGGGACCGTGCGCCGGGTGACGAGTCGCGACAGCTACATACCGCTCGGCCCGGCAGCCGACTGCGTCCTCCTCAGTGAGGAGGACATCGTGGCGACGGCCATCGAGATCGCCGCCACGACGCCGGCCGCCCGCTGAGGGTGGGCCCGGAGTCAGCCGAGCACCCTCAGTTCCACCCGGAGACCTGCGCGTACCCCAGCAGGCAGAGCGAGATGAGCACCCAACCGCCGTAGATCGGCAGGTAGAACTTCAGCCACTTCTGCCACGGCACGCCGGCCACGGCCAGCACCGCCATGAAGTAGCCCGAGGTCGGGAAGAGGATGTTGCCGGTGCCGTCCGCGAGCTGGTAGGCGAGGACGGAGGTCTGCCGCGTCACCTCGAGAACGTCGGAGAGCGGCGCCATGATCGGCATCGTCACGAGCGCCTGGCCGCTGCCGGAGGACACGACGAAGCTGAGGATGAACTGGACGAAGAACATCCCGATCGCGGCCAGCCAGGAAGGCAGGTCACCCACCGCATTGCCGAGGGCGTGGACGATCGTGTGCAGGATGTTGCCGTCCTCGAGGACGACGGCGACCGCCCGGGCGACGCCGGCGATGATCGCCCCGACGAGCACTTCTCGGAACCCGGCGTTGAACGCCTCGCAGATCGCATTGACGCCCAGCCCGGCGATCAGGCCGATGACGATGGCCATCACGATGAAGAGGCCGGACATCTCCGCCATGAACCAGCCCTGCGTCGTCACACCCCAGACGAGGACGCCGATGAACACCAGGATTCCGACACTGGCCACTCGCAGTCGGACGTCCATCTTCGGGACGTCGACCGTGCCGACCTCACCGAAACTCTCGCGCTTCTTCTCCTCCAGCGGGTCTCCGGCGAGGAGGCCGGCCGACGGGTCGTTGCGGATCCGGCGGGCGTACCGCATCACCATCACGGTGGCGAAGCCGGTGATGAGCAGCCAGGCCACCATCCGCAGACCCATCCCGGAGAACAGCGGCAGCCCGGCGATCTTCTGGCCCAGTCCGGTGTTGATCGGGTTCAGCACACCGGTGCAGAAGCCCGCGGTGGTGGCGCACAACGCGATTCCGGTCGCAGTGACGGAATCGAACCGCAACGCGATCATCAGCGGAATGAGCACCGGCACGTAGACGAGCGCGAGTTCCTGCGTGCCGATGACCGTGGCGACCAGGGCGAAGACCACCATCAGGATCGGGATGGCGAGCAGACCACGGGAGGAGAGCTTGTGGGCGAGGTTGCCGACCGCGATCTCGATGAGTCCGGTGGCGCGGAGCACCATGAAGGTGCCGCCGATCATCAGCGTGAAGACCACCACCTCGGCCGCGGCGACGATCCCGCGCGGGATGGCGGTGAGCAGTTCCAGGACACCGACCGGCGTCTGGGCGATCCGTCGATACGTGTCCGGGTCGATGGCCTCACGGCCGTCCGGGCCCGGGACGCTCTCGAACGTTCCGGCTGGGACGATCCAGGTGGCCACCGCCGCGAGCAGCATGATGACCACGAGGATCACGTAGACATCGGGCATCTGCAGCTTCTGCAGGAAGTGCGAGCCGTCGCCCTGCACATAGGTGGTATCGATGTCGTCTTCGGTCAGCGGTTGTTGCGGGCTGGTCATTCAGGCCTCCACATGAGCAGTGGAGCAGCCTCGTCCAGTGTGGAGAAACAGCAGAACCCGGCCGCTCGGACCGGGTCAAGCTATGGGCGCATTGTTAAGTTCGTGTGTATTGAAGGTTTCTTCGCTGTCTCCGCGCGGATATATCGCGGACACGACATCAGCTCAAAGGACCGAACCACGGCCGCCACGGCACGAGCTCACCGCCCGAGGATCGCTGCGGACGGCGCCCGGGCTGCATCGCGACCACGTCCCCGTCGCGGCCGGCGGCGAAGACCCGGCCCTTGTGGTGCATGCTCTGGTATGCCTCGAGCAGGTCGTCGGAGAGTTCGCGGACCTTGGCCTGCAACGCCTCGACCTGCAGTTCCAGTTCCAGGATCCGCTTGATTCCGGCGAGGTTGACCCCCTCGTCGTGGGAGAGTCGCTGCACCTCGCGGAGGGTAGCGATGTCGCGGGCCGAGTAGCGTCGGCCACGACCGGCCGATCGATCCGGCGAGACCAATCCCAGCCGGTCGTACTGCCGCAGCGTCTGCGGATGCATGCCGGCGAGCTTGGCTGCGACCGAGATGACGAAGACGGGCGCCGAATCGTCGAAGGGGATCGCCACGGCCGTTCACCTCCTCGCTGTGACAGTGGGAGGCACCCGTGTCGATTCCCGGATGCCTCCCGTGCTCTCACTCATGATCTCTCACGAACCACTCGCACGCTGCGCTCGGGCGAGCAGCTCACTTCGCGGATTGACCCCGTCGGTCGCCCGCTGGAAGGCCTGCACGGCCTCCTTGGCGGCGCCGTCGAGCTTCTGCGGCACGACGACGTTGACCGTGACCAGCAGGTCTCCGGTGCCCTTCTTGGTGGACAGACCTTTGCCGCGGGCGCGCATCACCCGTCCGGACGGGGTTCCGGCCGGCACCTTGAGCCGCACGACGCCACCGTCGAGGGTGGGCGCCTCGATCTGGGCGCCGAGGGCCGCCTCGGCGAAGGTGATCGGGACGGTGACGGTCAGGTCGTTGTCGCCCTTGCGGTCGAACACCGGGTGCGGATCGACGTGCACGGTGATGATGAGATCCCCGGCGGGGCCACCGGTCATCGATGTCTGACCCTTGCCGGCCAGCCGGATCTTCTGGCCGTCCTTGACCCCGGCCGGGATGCGGGTGCGCACGGTGCGACCGTCCGAGGACGTCAGGGTGACCGTCTCGCCCCTGGCGGCCGAGACGAAACTCAGCCTGGTGGTGGCCTCGACATCGGCGCCCTTGACCGGCCCCCGCCCGTACCCGGGCGAGTAGGAACGCTCGTAGCCGCCGCCCGGGTAGGCGGTGGGTCCGCCGCCCTGGCCGAACATCCGCAGCAGATCCTCGAGGTCGGGCTCGCCGCCCCCACCGCCGGTGGTGAACCGGACGTTGCGGGCGCCGCTGGCACCCTGGCCGAAGAGCCCACCGAGCAGGTCCTCGAAGCCGCCGCCCCCACCGGCGCCGCCGGAGCCCGCGGTGAAGCGGGCCCCGCCGGCCATCGACCGGATGGCGTCGTACTGCTGGCGCTTCTCGGCGTCGGAGAGAACCGCGTAGGCCTCGCCGACCTCCTTGAACCTGGCCTCGGCGTTGGGGTCGTTCTGGTTGGCGTCCGGGTGCAGCGTGCGGGCCTTCTTGCGGTACGCCTTCTTGATGTCGGCCTCGGAGGCGTCCTTGGAGACGCCGAGCACGGCATAGAAGTCCTTGTCGAACCAATCCTGACCGGTCACCGCATCTCCTTCCTGGTTCTCCGTGTTCCGCCGGCCGTCGGGCCGAGCGGTGCGTATGCCGACATCATTCGGGGCCCGTGACCCCCACTCGGGCCGGGCGCAGCACCTTCTCGCCGACCTTGTACCCGGGCTGCAGCACCTGCGTGACGGTGATCGCCTCGGCGTCGTCGGCGGTGGAGTGGAACAGCGCCTCGTGCACGTTGGGGTCGAACTCCTCCCCCGGGCTGCCGTACCGGGTCAGGCCGTACTTGCCCAGGGCCGACTCGAGCTTCTCGGCGATGGCCGCGAACGGCCCGTCGGCGAGGTCGCCGTGCTGGCGGGCCAGTTCGATGTCGTCGAGCACCGGCAGAAGAGTCTCGAGGACCGATTCGATCGCGCTGTCCCGCGCGACGTTCCGATCCCGCTCGACCCGCTTGCGGTAGTTGACGTACTCCGCCTGGAGACGCTGCAGGTCGGCCAGCCGCTCCTCGGCCAGGGCCGAGGCCGCTTGGGCGAGCGCGTCGTTGTCCGCCGTGGAGAGGCCTTCGGCGTCCGCCGCGGAGGGGGCCGGAGCCTCCTCCGCCGCGGACTCAGCGGCCGGCTGTCGCAACTCGCCGGTCTCCGGATCGATCCGGCGCTTGTCCCGGATCACCGTGGGCTCGGATTCCCGTTCGGCGTCCCGCTCGGGGAGATCGTTGGACTGGGGGGTCACTTGGCGTCATCCTCGTCCACGATCTCGGCGTCGACCACGTCGTCATCGGACTCCTTGGTGAAGGAAGGACCGGACTCGGTGCCGGCCGAACCCGCACCCGCGCCCGCTCCGGCGCCGGAGGCCTCGGCCTGCTGGGCCTCGTAGAGAGCCTGGCCAAGCTTCTGGCTGGAGGCGGAGACCTTCTCCTGCGCGGACTTGACGGCCTCGATGTCGGTGCCGGCGAGCGCCGTCTTCAGCTCGTCGAGAGCGGAGTTGACCTCGGTCTTGCCGTCCTCGGGCAGCTTGTCGGCGTTCTCCGAGACGAACTTCTGCGTCTGGTAGAGCAGCTGCTCGGCGCTGTTGCGGGTCTCGGCCTCCTCCTGGCGCTTCTTGTCCTCCTCCGCGTGCTCCTCGGCCTCGCGCACCATCCGGTCGATCTCGTCCTTCGGCAGCGCGGAGCCACCGGAGATCGTCATCGACTGCTCCTTGCCGGTGCCGCGGTCCTTCGCGGAGACGTGCACGATGCCGTTGGCGTCGATGTCGAAGGTGACCTCGATCTGCGGCACGCCGCGGGGGGCCGGGGCGATGCCGGTGAGCTCGAAGTTGCCGAGCGGCTTGTTGTGGGACGCGATCGGACGCTCACCCTGGAAGACCTGGATCTGCACCGACGGCTGGTTGTCGTCCGCGGTGGTGAAGACCTCGGACCGCTTGGTCGGGATCGCGGTGTTGCGCTCGATCAGCTTGGTCATCACGCCGCCCTTGGTCTCGATGCCGAGGGAGAGGGGGGTGACGTCGATGAGCAGGACGTCCTTGCGCTCGCCCTTCAGCACGCCGGCCTGCAGGGCGGCGCCGACCGCAACGACCTCGTCCGGGTTGACGCCCTTGTTGGGCTCCTTGCCGCCGGTCAGCTTCTTGACCAGCTCGGTGACGGCCGGCATCCGGGTGGAGCCGCCGACCAGCACGACGTGGTCGATGTCGGCGACCTTGATGCCGGCCTCGCGGATGACCTGCTCGAACGGTGACCTGCACCGGTCCAGCAGGTCCTTGGTCATGTCTTCGAACTGGGCCCGGGGGAGGGTCTCG
>JBDIAG010000185.1:0-7600 GCA_039812305.1 Actinomycetales bacterium
CCGGCCACTTTTCCCCATCACCGGTCTGAGCGATCAGCTGGGCAAGCCGGCGACCCCGCTGATCCTCACCGCGGCGATCACCGTCGGCTGGGTGCTGATCGTCGGACTGAGCCGTGTACGCGAACCTCTCCTCACCCTGGTGGCGGCCGGACTCGCCTACGCGATCCTCTCGATGGTTCTCAGTGCCATCCTCTCCCCGATCCTCACCGGAACCGTGCAAGGTCCACTGGCGATGCCGCTGGCGATCATCCCCATGCTGATCACCAATGCCATCTGGGGACTCGTCGCCGGAGTCGTCGCCCTCGCCCTCCAGCGTGCGCGCGGCGTCACCCACGCACCGATCGAATGATCCGGCCCCGACCGCTCCCCGGCAGACAAGTTAGGATGACCTAACTCTGTGTGGGAGGTGGGAGTGGCCATGATCGACGGCGCGACGCTCGACGGTGTCGCGGCGACCACATTGTGGACGCTGCGCAACCGGGCGGTGGAGGCCGCCAATCCGAAGTCGTCCTTCTCCGACCCTCTGGCGGTGCGGCTCTTCGACGAGATCGACTACGACTACGCGAAGTTCGGGCGGCCGAGTCAGAGCCATCCGCTGCGGGCGCAGACGCTCGACCGCGCCCTGCGCACCCACTTGACCGAGAATCCGGGTGCGCCGGTGGTCTCCCTCGGCGAAGGTCTGCAGACCACCTTCTGGCGTCTCGGCGAACCGGAGACCACCTGGCTCTCCGTGGATCTGCCCGCGGTGGTGGCCCTGCGGGAGCGTCTGCTGCCGCCGTCGCGCATCACCCACGTGGCGTCCTCGGCGTTGGACCGCAGCTGGATGAGCGCCGTCCCGGAAGGCAAGCCGGTCTTCATCTCGGCCGAGGGATTGCTGATGTACTTCGATCCCGCCGACGCGCTCGACCTGATCGCCGACTGCGCCATCCGCTTCCCGGGTGGCCGGCTGTTCTTCGACTCCATTCCCTCCTGGCTGCGCGACCGTTCGCTGAAGGGCCTCCACCTGAGCCGTCGCTACACCGCCCCGCCGATGCCGTTCAGCCTGAGTGTGACGCAGGCGCGACGCCTCCCGGCCCGGATCCCCGGCGTGGTGGCGTCGGAGGAACTGCAGATCGCGCCCGGCCACGGCTTGTGGAGCTCGAAGCTGCTGAAGGAACTGTCGAATCATCCGCCGTTGCGCGACCACCGGCCGTCCATCACCTTGCTGACCTTCGCCTCCCCCTGACCGCGTGGGGCGCCATCGGATCCGCCTCCGGACCCGGCGCGAGACGACGACGAGGTCCGTGCCCGCGCGGGTCGCGACCGGCGTCGTCCGGTGGGAACACCTCTGCCCGCGATCTGTCCAGTGGCAATAGTTGCCGCTGGACAAAAGACGTGCGTCCGCATCTACCTGCTCCGCCCGCCGGCGCAGTTAGTCTCACTGTGACTAGCTGAGTTGGGCAGGCGACGGTGCCGGTGGCTGCTGGGCGAGCCGGAGCGCGCCGCGACGGATGAAAGGGAGATCCCATGTGCAAGACCGACGTTCCCGAGGCGCGCAGCGACGAACCGGACGTGCAGACCTTCGAGACGGTGGACGCGTTCCTCGACGCCATTCGACCGGGCATGGATCTGTGCACCAGTGACTTGACCGGGTGGGCCGAGGTCCAGTCGGTGATCACGCCGGGCGGGGGCGAGCCGGGCAAGGTCGTCGGGCGGGTCCACGCCGACGGTCGCCTGGTGCACGTCCCCGCGGATGTCCTGATCGAGATCCGCGGCGGCCACTGCGTGCGCTTCGATCGGGTGCGCGCCACGGTCGACAAGCAGGGCTGGGAGGTGCCCGCAGCCGCGACCGCCTGACGTCGAGGTCGCCGCCTACCGGGTCGAGGAGATCCGGCGGAGGAAGCGCATCACCGCGCCGGTGTTCTCTTCGTGCCAGATGGCGAGGGTCCGGTCGAAGCCCGGCGCGGTCGGTGTCATCCCCGGGAGGCGTTTCTCGTAGATCGGCAGCAGGCGCTCGTACTGAGCGTCGACGAGCGGCCCCGGATCGCGTCCGAGTCGTTCGAGCAGAGCCAGTTTCAGCAGGAACTCCAGTCGGACCTGACGGATCTTGTCGACCGGCCGGTCGAGCCACTCGTCCAGGTGAGCGCGGCCCTGGCGGGTTGCCTTCATGACCGTCCGCGGCGGGCCGGACGTGCCCTCTTCCTCGTGATCGCGTGCCACCAGTCCGCGTTCGGCCAGGGTGGACAGTGCCCGGTACACCACCGGGGCCTGCGCGGTGAAGAACAACGGCGCCGTCCCGTTCGGCGAGAGCTCCCGCGCCAGCGCGAACCCGTGCGCGGGTGCGACGCTCAGCAGGCCGAGCACCGCCGCCTCGACGGTGGACAGACCCTTGGGCTGCGTCGGCATCGTCGGTGACACTCCTCCCTCCGGCTCGATCCGGTTGCGGCCACCCATGCTGGCATGCCGAATGCGCGCACCTGCTCGTCATGCGGCGCCGCTGTCGGGTCCGGCCCATGGATCGGCACGGATCACCCCCACCGACGAACCGGCCGGGAGTAGAGGCATTCACGGCCCCGACTGCCGGTTCTTCCGCAGGGCCGTGCGCATGTCGCCGGAATTCGACGTATCAGACTGCGGTCGACGGGCTCTTGAGGGGTGGTACGGAAGCCGAAACCCGTTTCAGCACTTGGGGGATCACGATGGCGGTAGCTGAAGGCGCAGGTCAGGCGCCGGGTTGTCGCCCGCCGCGGCGGGACCCCGCAAGCACCGCCACACGCCGGTCGGCCGGCGAGCGAACAGCTATCGCCCGGCCGTGACGGCCCTTCCTTTCCGCCGGACGGTGTCTCCGCGCGGTGTTCCGTCCCGATCCACGACCGGACCGGGTCCACGTGACGAGAGGGAAGGGAGGTGAACGGTTGTGAAGAAGATCAGCGTACGCAAGGTCGGTGAGGTGCGCCTCACCGCCCGGGCCTGTTACTGCTACTGCTGCTGTTGCTGCGGAGCCACGCTGGCTCCCTGATCGCGGCCACGGACGGCGGCCGGGCCGCAGCCATCGGCCCGGCCGCCCCGGGACGCTTCCACGCCCCTGAGGGCCGACTGAAGACAACCACCGGGGTGTCTTCCTGTCGCTCCCTGACAGCAGCCTTCTCCCGAAAGGACGCCACGTCCATGTCTTCCGGGTTGCGGTTCCATCCGCTGACCTTCCTCGACGACGGTGACGACGTCGTCGTCGGCCGTCGCGACGTGGACAGCTACGTCGCGCTGCCCCCGGAGGGGGCGCAGTTGCTGCGCCGCCTCACCGACGGGGCATCGCCCGCCGAGGCGGCCACCTGGTTCCTGGTCACCTACGGCGAGCCGGTCGACATCGACGACTTCGTGGCCACCCTGGCCGAGGCGGGATTCCTGAGCGACAGCACCGAGGACGGTGTCCCGTCCCCCGACCTCGCTCCGACGGCTCCACTGCGCTGGCAGCGGCTCGCCGGCGCCATGTTCTCCTGGCCGGCCTGGCTGGTCTACGGCGGGATCGTGCTGGCGGCCGTCGCCGCCTGCCTCGACTCACCGAGCCTGATCCCCCGGCACACCGACGTCTTCTTCACCTCCTCCCTGGTGGTCATCGAGGTGGTGCTGATGCTGGCCAGCCTGCCGCTGACGTTGCTGCACGAGCTGTTTCACGTCCTGGCCGGGCGTCGGCTCGGCCTGCGCAGCCGGGTCGGCCTCGGGAACCGGTTCTACTTCCTGGTCTTCGAGACCGTCATGGACGGCCTCGTCAGCGTGCCGCGCCGGCAGCGCTACCTGCCGATGCTGGCCGGGCTGCTGGCGGACACCGTCGTGCTCGCCGGCCTCATCTGCCTGGCCTGGCTCCTGCGCGGCCCGGCGGCCGGATTGCCGGCAGCGCAGGTGAGCGCGAACCTGGCGATGGCGTTGGCCTTCACCACGCTGCCGCGGATGGCCTGGCAGGGCTACTTCTTCCTCCGGACCGACGGCTACTACCTGGTCGCGACCGTGACCGGGTGCCAGAACCTGCAGGAAGCCGGCTGGTGGCGGTTGCGGAGCTGGTTGGCCCGGCTCTCCGGAGGCCGGTTCGCCACCCCGGAAGTCGGCGAGGAGCGGTTCGGAGCCGCCGATCTGCGGGTGTCGCGCTGGTACGCGCCGCTGCTGCTGCTCGGCTACGCCCTGGCTCTGCTGACGCTGGTGCTGATCGTCGTGCCCCTGGCCTGGACCTTCCTGAGTCTCGCGGGCGGCCGCGCGTTCGGTGGCGCCGCCGCGAGCACCGCCCAGTTCGTGGACGCCGCGGTCATTCTCGCCGTCACCGCCGGCCAGCTGCTCCTCGCCGGCTGGCTGGCGCTGCGCGGCCGCCGGAGCCGGCGCTCAGGCGCCACCCCCACCGACTGATCCGGGACGTCGTCCCGGCCCGTCCCCCACCCACGGCGGCCAGCCCGCGCCGCCCAGACCCGAGGAAGTGCACCCGATGCCGACCACTTTCGCCGTCACCGCCCACCGCAACGATCACGGCCCGTTCACCGCCGCCGGCAATCTGCTGCGCGCCGCCCGCCCGCACCTGCTGCCCGACCATCTCGACCTGCTGCAGACCCACGACATCGAAGTCCTCGCGGTCGCACCGGAATTCGGGGACGAGCTGGCGAACCTGCGGGAGAACCAGACCGCGGCGATCGCGCCGCAGGTCCGCACCCGGTACTACCCGCCGGCCTGGATGACCCGGATCTCGCACGGCCTCGTCGATCTGCTTCTCGGGCTGGCCGAGCGGGGCGTGGTCACCGAGATCGTGGTCACCGAGACCGAGCACGCCGATCCCACGGACCGGGAGTTCCTCGACATCCTGGCCAGACGCGGCCATCCGCGGATCTCGCTGCGCCGGATCCCCGGCGCCGACCCGGCCACGCTCCCGCCCGGCCCGACGGACCTCGCCGAGTACTACGTCCGAAGCGACTGCACCAGTGAGGATCCGCGACTGGTCGGTGCCTACCGCGCCCTGTCCGACCGTGATCGGGCCAGGCTGCACGACGCCCGGGCGGCACAGCTGCGCGAGCGCATCGCGGCGGGCGAGATCAGCCTGCGCAGGTGGACCCTGGCCCTGCACGCCCGGCTCGGCAGCGACCCGGACGGAGCGGGAGTGACCGCGATGACCGAGGCCATCGAGGAGTGCGTGCTGGCCGGCTTCTACGACGCCGTCGTCGAGCTGGGAGGTCGCCTGCTCCCCCATCTGGCCGCGGCCGATCGACCGGACGAACGGTGGCTGGTGACCGCCAAGCTCACCCTGGCGCTCAGTGCGCTCGGCCGGCTGGAGGAGGCTGAGGCCGCCTACGACGAGGCCTGCGCGGCCACCACGCACGCCAGTACCCACCTGCAGAGCTACTACGGCCGGGCGATGCTGCTGACCCGGTTCGCCGCCCCCAGCAAACGGGACCACGCCCGCGCGAAAGCCCTTGTCAACACTGCGATCACGATCGCGTCGCTGCTGCCGGACTCGGCGCGGCGGGCCTTCAACACCACCTTCAACGAGAACGGTCTGGCTCTCGTCGAGATGCACCTGGGCAACCTGCACGAGTCGTTGCGGCTGGTGGAGACCGGCATCGCGCGTCTCGACGCCGCGGACGAGCATGATCGGGACGCCCAGCACCGGTGGCTGCTGGAGCACAACCGCGCACAGCTGCTCGCCGCGCTGGCCCGTCCGGCGGAGGCGCTGGAGTGCTACGACCGACTGCTGGCGGTCGACCCGAACCACAGCGAGTACCACCTGGACATGGCCGGCGTGCTCCGCGGCCTCGGACGGACCGAGGACGCCGAAGCACATCTGAACGAGGCGATCCGGCTCAGCCCGCCCTATCCGGAGGCGGTCTACAACCGAGGCGACCTCCGGGCTGCGGTCGGCGATCTCGACGGGGCGGTCGAGGACTTCGCCCGCGTCCTCGACCTCGACCCGCAGTTCCCCTCCGCCCGGGTCAATCTCGCCGGCCTGCTGCTCGAGGCCGGCGATCCGGAGACGGCGCGCGCGGTCGCCGCCGTCGGACTCGGGCGGGACGGGTCCGAGGCCGACCTGCTCACCGTCCTGGCCCAGGCCGATCACGAGCTCGGCAACGTGACCGAGGCCGCCGCCGGGTACGCGCGGGCTCTGGCCGTGGAGCCGGATCATGTGCCGGCTCTGGCCGGTCGCGCCGCCCTGGAGTTCGAGCTCGACACCCCCGACAGCCTCAGTGCGGCCGTGCTCTGTCTGGAGCAGGCCCTGCGGATCGATCCGAACCCCGATCTCGCCGACAACCTGGCCGTGGCCGTGGCCCGCCAGAAGCAGCTCGCCGGCCGACAGGGATAGCCTCTCCCGCCGACATCTGTCCGCCTGCCCGCGGTCCGGCTCGCATCGGTGACGTCCGGTTCCCCACCGCGGCCACCACGGGGATCACTCCGCGCGACCGCCTCGCAGGGCACACCCGGCCGGTGGCCGCCCTGGAGGCGGTGGGCAGCCTGGCTATCGTGCCTGTGTCGCGGATCCGCGGCGTCGGCGCGACCGAAAGGGACTGACCCGGTGATGGCGGTGACCACGCATCCGTTGCGTTCGCTCTGGCAACGGCAGCGCAGGTTCCGGCCGAAGGTGATCGCGGCCGTCGTCATGACGATGATCAACACGGTGGCCGACCTGGCTCCCGAGCTGCTGATCGGGGCGGCGGTCGACGTGGTCGTGCGCGGCGACGAGTCGTTCGTGGGCGCGGTGCTCGGCGTCGAGTCGAGGTTCGCCCAGCTCGGCTGGCTGGCCGCGATCAACGTCGTCGCGTGGGTGATCGAGTCCGTGTCGCAGTACGCCTCCGAGGTGCTGTGGCAGCACGTCGCCCAAGGGATCGAGCACGAGCTGCGGGTCGAGGCGTACGACCACGTGCAGCACCTGGATCTGGGGTGGCACGAGGCCCGGGCCCAGGGCACGACTCTGGCCACGCTCAACGACGACGTCAATCAGCTGGAGCGGTTCCTCAACGACGGGGCTCCGGCGATCATCTTCACCTCCCTCAACGTCGTGCTGGTGGGAGCGGTCTTCGCCGGGGCGTCGACGCAGTTGCTCGTGTTCGCCTTCCTCCCGATCCCGGTGATCGTCGGCGGTTCGCTGCTGTTCCAGCGGCGACTGGAGCCGCTCTACACGCGCGTGCGGGCGGCCGTGGCCGACCTCTCCGGCATTCTGGCCGCGAACCTGTCGGGAATCGCGACGATCAAGGCCTTCACCGCGGAGCCGCGCGAGCGGGCCCGGGTGGCCGCAGCCTCGGCGGCGTACCGGCAGGCCAACCACGATGCGATCCGGACCTCGGCCGCGTTCGTCCCGCTGGTCCGGATGGCCATCCTGGCCGGCTTCACCTGCACCCTCCTCCTCGGCGGCTGGGCGGCCCTGCGCGGCGACCTCGAGATCGGCCTGTACTCGGTTCTGGTCTTCATGACCCAGCGGCTGCTCTGGCCGCTGACCGAGGTCGCCGAGGTGCTCGATCTCTACCAGCGCGGCCGGGCCTCGACCGTCCGGATCCTCGGCCTGCTGGACGAGCCGATCACGGTTCACCCGGGCCACGAGGTGCTCCCCCAGCCGGTGCGCGGCCGGGTCGAACTTCGCGGAGTACGAGCGGGTTACGCC
>JBDIAG010000186.1:0-7593 GCA_039812305.1 Actinomycetales bacterium
CGTCTCCACCTTCGGCAACTACGCCAAGACCTACGGCGTGTTCGCCGGCATCATCGTGCTGTTGTTCTGGCTGTGGATCACCTCGTACGCGGTCCTGTTGGGCGCCGAGATCAACGCCGAGGCCGAGGAGCAGACGATCGCCGACTCCACCACCGGCGCACCCGAACCCTTGGGCCACCGCAACGCGGTCAAGGCCGACTCCACGCCGCGGGACGGGTCGAACTAGCGGATGGTGTGGGCGACGGTGACGAGCTCGCTGATGCGGCATCGTGATGCCCAGGGGCACGAGCGGCGCGGCAGGTCGATGACTGGTGCAGCCGGATAAGCGCCCGGCATCCAGATAACGGTTCAACGGCCGGACATCGCCGGATGCCCGGCCGTTAGCCGGATGCCCGGCTGTTAAACCGGATGCCCGGCTGTCAGCCGGATGCTCGGCCTCGTGCCGGATGCCCCGGCCCTCAGCCAGCCGCCCGACACCCGCCCCGGGTGCGGCGAAATGCCCGTCCTGTGCCCGCCGGAGGCTGGCGATCGGCGCCGCCAGCCACACCCCCGACGACGAGCGGCAACGGTAGACAACCACCGGTCACCTCGCGGACGCACGAACGCGACCATTCGGCACCGACCGTGACCATACGCAGACGTCCCGACCGCTACGACTCACCAGGGAAGCCGATATCGGGCGGCACACGTCTCCACACTCACCGATGGCCTGCCCTCACCGGCGACTCCGCCAGAAACCCACCCACAGCGTTGTACGGGACACGCACCAGTGTTTCCGTCGAGAAAAGCACTAGTGGACTGCGTCGGAAGAACCTTGACGTTTGGAACCGGACGGATCGCACGCCTCGCGGCGCTCGGACTCGCTCAACGTGGCTCCGCCACGCCCTCGCTCGCCTCCCTTGCGACGCGCACGCCCGACCGGCCCAAACGCACAAGGACCTTCCACGCACCCCACTAGCCACCCATGTTGGGAAATGGCCCGCGCCCCAGGGCCATTCCGCAAATCGGCTGGCCGTGAGCGAGGTAGGCGGCTACGTGAGCGGCACAGCGATTCAGCGGAGGTCGACGAGGCCGGCCGAGACGTCGGCGGCCACATCTGAGATGCGACGGCCGGTCCGGAACGCGTAGGCCCGCAGCAGCGCCAGAGCGTCGTCCACGCCGACGTCGGCTCGAACCGCCAGCACCCCCGAGGCCAGCTCCACGTCGTGCAGGTCGCCGGCGTCGGTGGGCTGATCGTCCCCGCCCAGATCCTCGTCGATGGTCATCGTCGCAGCGACCAGTCCGGCGAGTGTGACGGCATCCGGCCAGGACAGGTACTCCGGGACGGTCCCGGTGTCGTGGTAGAGGGTGAACGATCCACAGACCGTCCCCTCGGCCACAACCGGGAGCGACCACACGACTCCGACGTCGTAGGGCCGGATCGCGTCCACGTATCCCGGCCACCGGTCGCTCTCACGGGTCAGGTCCTCGACGAACACCGGCCGTCCGGAAGCACGGGCAGCCGAACCGGGTCCCTCGCCGGTCATCTGCTGCACCTGCTCGATCTCCAGACTGCGGTCGTCGGCAGCGGCGACGGCGCGCGCCACGCCGGCGTCGTCGTAGACACTCACCGCCGAACCGGAGGCCCGCGGGAGCACGTCGAGGGACAGCTGACACAGTGTCTCCGTCCAGCCGCGGTGAGACGCGAGCGCGCGGTCGAGCAGGTCGATCGTCAAGTCCCGCCGGCGGGTCTGCTCGGTCCGGCTCTCATGACCGGTGAGATCACAGCTCGCGAGACAGATGAAGGCCTCTCGGAGCCGGCGGACGCCGTCCTCACCTGCGGACCGGGGGTGGTGGCGTCGATGCTCGACCGATTGCCGTCGCCATGCCGGTGAACAGGGCCGCCATACCGGTGACCGGGAAGGAAGCGTCCTCTGTCCCGTCGTGGCGGAGGCCCCCGGGCGGGCGGCCACCCGGGCTCGCCCGCCGTCGTTCGGCGTGGTCCAACGCCCCGTCCCGAGGCGTTCGAGGCGCCGCTCGAGGTCGAGGAGGCGCTGCTTCGTGGCGGTGACGCGACCGGCCGCGAAGGCTGTGGCCGCGCCGGCGATCAGCCTGGACGCCGACCGAATCTCGTAGAGCAATCGAGGACTGGCATCTGACATGGCAAACCCCGCAGACGGTGGCACTGTCGTCGAATATGTGCCCGGTACCCACGTCGCGGACCGGTCACACATCCCTGCCGGGTCATGTGCGCATTCGCAGTCGCGCCTTCGTCGTCCGACCACGGACCTGGACCGTCCGGGCCACCCTGGCGCTGCCGTTAGGCTTGCCTTACCTTGGAGGACGCGGAGTTGGCGAGAGGGAGAGTCATGGGTTCGGATGGCGTGCGGGTGCTGTGGTACATCAACGGCACCGATGGTGAGGTGCCGTGGCAACCGGAACACCGGGTCGAACCGTCCCTCGCGCATCTGCGCCACGTCGCCCGCACCCTCGACGAGCTCGGCTACTACGGCGCCCTGAGCACGGCGCGGGAGACGATCGCTCTCGTCGGGGACACCGAGCGGCTGCGCTTCCTCATCCCCGAGTACCCGGGCGTCAAGCCACCGGCGCTGCTGGCCGAGGAGGCCCAGGTCTTCGACCACTACTCCGGTGGCCGGCTGATCTACAACCAGGTCAACGGTGCCGATCCGGTCCTCGCGCGGTACGGACACTTCGCGCCCAAGGCCGAGCGTTACGCGATCTCGGCCGAGTACTGGAACCTCGTCCGTTCGCTCTACCTCGACGCCGCCGAGGCCGTGGAGGGCAAGCACTTCCGGCTCGGCCCGCGCTACAAGCCGCCGATCAACGGTCCGCGTCAGCGCGGCGGCGTTCCGGTCTGGGGAACCGGTGCGTCGCCGGAGGGCATCGCGCACGCCATCGAGGTGCTGGACGTCTACCTGAGCTTCCTGGCCACTCCGGAGATCCTGCACGGCACCTTCGGGGCGCTTCGCGACGCCGCGACCCGGGCCGGTCGCAACATCCCGGTGGGTGTGCTCGGCAGCGTTATCGTCCGCGACACCGACGACGAGGCGTGGGCGCATTTCGAGTGGCAGCTGTCCAAGACGGACCCGGCCGAGATGGCCCGCCTCGCCGACCGCAACCTCCGTTCCTTCGGGTTCGGCCCGCTCGCCGAGCGGTCGAGCGACGACCCCCAGGTGCAGGCGCGGATCGACGCGCTGCGCGCCGGGCGGCTGCCGAACCGCGAGGAGCTCGAGTTCGCCCCCGGCATGGCCGCGGGCCTGACCACGTGGACCTCCGGCGAGCCGCCGTTCGACATCGCCGGCAAGGGCTCCGGCAACTATCTCGTCGGCAGTCCCGAGACCGTGGCCGCGCTCATCACCAAGCTGACCGACGACCTCGACGTCGACACCTGGATCCTCTCCGGCTGGCCCCTGGCGCAGGAGGCGGAGCGCTTCGCCCGGCAGGTGCTCCCGCTCCTCCCGGTGCGCCCGTACGAGCCGCCGGAGTTCGAGCGAGCCTGAGCCGGACTGCGGGCGCGGTACGGCGCACGCCGAGAGTGCGCGGGCCGTTCGCTCGGAGCATTTCTGTTGCCAGGCAACAGGAATGCTCCGTTCGGAGTGTCCGCCGGTCGCGGTGGTCTCGCCGGGAGGTGTCCCGAGGCACCGGCCCGGCAACGCATTCCCGCTATGACTCCTTTGT
Source organism: Actinomycetales bacterium (assembly GCA_039812305.1). Taxonomy (GTDB): domain Bacteria; phylum Actinomycetota; class Actinomycetes; order Actinomycetales; family CAWJMD01; genus JBDIAG01. The sequence continues at coordinate 3,679 of JBDIAG010000186.1, forward strand.
CGATCCGCCGGAGGGGCGCACACGTTCGCGTGGAGTGGTTCTGTTGCTGAGCAACACAAATGCTCCGCTCGGGAGCAAGCGGCCCTCGCCGGTCGGTCAAAGCGTCTGAATAGGCTGACCCTCGCCGCCAGCAGAAACTCCTGATCACGCGCCACCGGACGGATACGTGAACGCCATGCCCAATTAAGTCGCACTAACAAGAATTAAGCAGGCATTCCAGACGCCCTTCGCAACAGACTCTCAGGCAACGCGAATCCTCCTCTCGAAAGTGACTGGACCCGTTCGATAGGCACCCCAGGCATCCGGTGCTCCAGCGGCCACGTGGTCGCCGTCTGAGCCGCGGCCGTCCGTAGGCTGTGGTCGTATGCCGACCGATCCGCGTGGCCTGCGCGCCGATGCCCCCCTGCTGGACGCGTGGCTGCGGTTCCAGGAGGAGCCGCCCACCCCGTTCACCATCCCCGGGCACAAGCACCGTCTCGACCTGGTGGGGGATGTCGTGGCGGGCGACGTCCCCCTGTACGCGGGGCTGGACACGATGAAGCTCGCCACCGGTGTGCTGGCCGATGCCGAGAGCCGGGCAGCCGACCTGTGGGGAGCCGACGTCTGCCGCTTCTCCTGCGGCGGTGCCACCCACGCCAACCAGGCGATCGCGCTGGCGCTCGGCGGCGACGGCCGCGAGGTGGTGGTCAGCCGGACCCTGCACCGCTCCCTGCTGCTGGGCCTGGTGCTGGCCGGCCTGACGCCGGTGTGGGTGCGTCCGCAGGTCGACCCCGCCACCGGCCTGCCAGGTGGTGTGCCGCCGACCGCGATCGACCGGGCCCTTCGCGAACACCCCGGTGCCGCAGCGGTCTTCGTCGGAGACCCGTCCTATGTCGGGACGGTCGGAGACGTCGCCGGAATGGCCGACGCCGCTCATCGGCACGACGTTCCGCTGGTGGTGGACGCCGCCTGGGCGGCGCATTTCGGCTTCCACCCGGGGCTGCCCCGGCACGCTCTGCAGCTCGGCGCGGACGCGATGGTCGTCAGCGCGCACAAGACTCTGCCCGCCTGGAGCCAGGCCGCCCTGGTGCTGGCCCGCACGACCCGCCTCGACCCCGTACGCCTCGACGCCGGCGTGGAGGCGACCGCCACCACCAGCCCGGCGGGCGCCATCCTGGCCAGCACGGACGCCGCTCGTGCCCTGCTGGCCCACGGCGGCGAGGAACTGTTGGACACGGCCATGCGGGCGGTGGCTCGCGCCCGGAGCCGCCTGTCGGGGATCGACGGACTCGTCGTGCTGGACGGGCCGGCCGTCGATCCCCTCAAGATCACCCTGGTGCTCGCCGGTACCGGCGCCGACGGGATCCTCGTCGAACAGGACCTGCTGTCGGCCGGCCTCCCGGTCGAGGCCGCCGAACGGGACCTCGTCGTGGCCCTGGCCTCACTGGCCGATACGGACGCCAGCCTGGATGCCCTCGCCGACCGGCTCGTCGCGTCGGTCGAGCGGCACCGGGCGCAGCCCCGGAGCATCGTCGGCTCGGCCGCCTACCGCGTCGACCCGGTGCCGGCGCTGCCGCCGCGGGAGGCGTACTTCGCCGCGCAGGTCGCGGTGCCGCTCGCCGGGGCGGTGGGCCGGGTGTGCGCCGAGCTGGTGGCTCCCTATCCGCCGGGCATCCCGGTCCTGGCGCCGGGGGAGGAGGTCACGCCCGCAGCCCTGCAGGCCCTGTTGGACGCCCGCGCGGCGGGGGTGAGGATCGCCTACGCGGCCGATCCCACCCTGGCTACACTGCGCGTCGTCCGCTGACGATTCGTCGATGGTGCCGGCCGAAGGAGCGCGAGGGATGGCGCGGTTCCGACCACACCCCGGCGAGCCGCACGTCGAGGGGGTCGCCGGACGACTGAACTGGCTGCGCGCCGGGGTGCTCGGGGCGAATGACGGCATCGTGTCGGTCGCCGCGATCGTCGTCGGTGTCGCCGGGGCCACCGACGACCGCGCCGCGCTGGTGGTCGCCGGCACGGCGGCACTGGTGGGTGGGGCGATATCGATGGCCCTGGGAGAGTACGTCTCGGTCAGCAGCCAGAGCGACAGCGAGAAGGCGCTCATCGCGCAGGAGAGGCGCGAGCTCACCGAGATGCCCGCGCAGGAGTTGGACGAGTTGACCGGGCTCTATCAGGAACAGGGATTGTCGGCCGCCACGGCCCGCAAGGTCGCCGAGGAGCTCACCGCCCACGACGCGCTCGCGGCCCATCTGGCTGCCGAGCTCAACCTCGACCAGGACGACCTGGTGAGTCCGTGGCGCGCCGCCAGTGCCTCGGCCCTCGCGTTCGTCATCGGCGGCCTGGTGCCCTTCGCCGCCACCCTTTTGCCGGGCGGGATCCGTGTGCCGGCGACGTTCGCCGTCGTGTTCCTGGCCCTGGCGGTCACCGGGGCCCTGGGCGCCCGGCTGGGCAGGAGCCCGATCCTGCGCGCCACCTTGCGGGTCGTCATCGGCGGCGCGCTGGCGTTGGCCGCCACGTTCCTGATCGGTACCGCGCTCGGCACCAGTGGCGTGGTCTAGCACGAGGCTTGTCGGTCTTCACCGGACGATGACCAGCGAGCCCGAGGCCTGCCCGGCCCGCAGGGTGGCCAGGGCGGTGGCGGTCTCGGCGAACGGGTACCGCGTGACGCTGGGACTGAGCTGCAGCGTCCGCGCCAGCCGGAGAAATGCCGCGCCGTCGGCCCGGGTGTTGGCCGTCACGGTTCGTAGATCGCGCTCGTTGAACAGGTTTCGCGCGTAGTCCATCGCCGGGAGGTCGGTCATGTGAATGCCCGCGAGCACGACGGTGCCCCCGCGGTCGGTGGCCTGCAGAGCCGCCGGGACGATCTCCCCGGCCGGCGCGAACACGATCGCGGCGTCCAGCGGCTCCGGTGGCGTGGCGGTCGTGCCGCCCACGAACACCGCCCCCAGCCGCCGGGCCAGATCCCGATCGCCCTCGCCGCGACTCATCGCGTAGATCTGCGCGCCGGCCGCCATCGCCAGCTGGGCGGTCAGGTGCGCGCTGGCACCGAATCCGTAGATGCCCAGCCGGCCACCGGGTGGCAGGTTCGCGCGGGACAGCGCCCGGTAGCCGATGATGCCGGCGCAGAGCAGGGGCGCGGTGGCCGCCGGATCGGTGTCCGCGGGAAGGGGATACGCGAACGACTCGGGCACGGTCGTGAACTCGGCATATCCGCCGTCGGCGTCCCAGCCGTTGTACCGCGAGGACGGGCACAGGTTCTCCCGGCCCTCCCGGCACCATCGGCAGGCGCCGCAGGTGCGGCGCAGCCAGGCCGCGCCCACCCGGTCGCCGGGACGCAGCTGCCGGACCGCGGAACCGATCGCGGTGACGATGCCGACGACCTGATGGCCGGGCACCACGCGCGGCCTGTGCACCGGGATCTCGTGATCGATGACGTGCAGGTCGGTGCGGCACACCCCGCAGGCCTCGACCCGCACCTGCACCTCGTCGGGCCCGGGATCCGGGACCGGCCGCTCGGTCAGCTCGAGGGAGCCGGCGTCGCCGCGGGTCGCCCACACCTGCATCGTGCTCATCGGGCCACCCGCCGGCTGGGTGCGCTCGGGCGGTGGGGCCGGGTGGTTGCCGGTCGGGCCTGCGACATCCTGCAACTCTGCCACTCCCGGTGCGCCGATCGCGCCGATCCAGGTTCAGTCCCGCAGAATCGTCCGCTCGATGGTGTCGATCAGCCATCCGCGGTAGTGGTCCAGCGTCCAGCCCTGTTCGACGACCAGCTGGAGGTAGCCCTCGGGCGACACGAGGAAGGACAGGGCCGCGGCGAGCTGTCGGTCGTCGGCGCGCCGGTGGGCGAGCCCGCGTTCCCGGAAGAGGGCGATCGAGGCCAGGAAGTCGGCCCGCCGGCGCTCCTGGAGGGCCGCCAGTTCCGCGGCCACGTCCTTG
>JBDIAG010000187.1:0-7566 GCA_039812305.1 Actinomycetales bacterium
GGCATCGACAGGGAGAGGATCCCCTCGACCTTCCCGGCCAGAGGCATGCGCTGGAAGAAATGGTCGCGAACGTCGACATTGCCGAGGTGGTAGAGCAGGACGTCGTAGCTGCCGGCCCGCAGATGGTCCGTCGCGCTGGCCGTGGCCCTGCTGAAGAACCATCGGCTGATGAAGGGGACGATGACCGCCACTGTCGGCCGCCCCTCCGCCCAGGCGGCCTGCGTCGCCGTCACGTAGGAAAGCTCCCGCGCTGCCTGCATGACCCGCTGCCGGGTGTCCTCCGACACCTTCGATACGCCGCGAAGCGAGCGTGACGCCGTGGCGGTCGATACACCGGCTGCGGCCGCGACATCGGCCAACGTCGCTCGGCGACCGATCTCCCGCATGTCGACATCAGCCACGCTCGCAAGGGTAACGGTACCGACCGGCCCGGAGATCTCGTCTCAGAGCGACGGCGACGCGAAGGTGGAGCCGACCTTCTCGCGGGTTCCGGGCTCCGGCGGGTCGAGCCTGCGCCGGCTATTGCCATCGGACGTCCCTCCTGCCAGACTCCCGGTGCAACGTTTGCATCGGCATGTACAGGATGGCACTGGAACGGTGCCAATCGTGAATGCGGATGTCCCAGACGGGTCCCCAACGAGGTGGTGGCATGACGGCGAATGTGATCGTGACGGTCGAGCGGGAGTTCGATACTCCGCGGCCGCAGGTGTTCCGGGCGTGGACGGAACCCGATCAATTGGCTCAGTGGCGAGGCTCGCCCGGATGGCATGTCGATCTGGAAAGCGTGTCCGGGGAGCAGGAACACGGTGGCCGCCATCATCACGTGAAGGTCCGGGACTCCGACGGCCTGCGGGTGACCACGGACGGCGTGTACACCGAGTTCTTCGAGCCGGATGTGTTCGTCTCCCGTGAGCGGATCACCGGCGACCCCGGCATCGACCCCGACGTTCCGCTGGAACTCCGCGTCGAATTCACCAAGATGGGACGCGACAACACCCTGGTACGGATCATCCAGGGCCCGTATGAGCCGGATGTCGCCGGTTGGCATGGTGAAGGCTGGGAGAAGGAATTGTCCCGGCTGGCGGACTATCTGCGTCGGTCGAGCGATCGGAGCGGTGGGCGATGAGCGACGTGCAGCACGCCAGCATCGTGCGGACGAAGCCGCTGATGTCGATGCCGCAGATTCTGATCATGAATCTCGGGTTCTTCGGCATCCAGTACAGCTTCGGGATGCAGCAGACGGCGATCAACCCGGTGTACGAGTTCCTCGGAGCCAATCCGGAGGATCTGCCCCTCCTCAACCTGGCCGGACCGGTGACCGGCCTGGTGCTGCAACCGTTGATCGGCGCATTGTCCGACCGGACGTGGAGCCCGCGCTGGGGACGACGCAAGCCGTTCTTCCTGATCGGTGCGATCGGCTGCAGCGTCTGCCTGTTCCTGTTCCCATTCGTCACCGCGTTGTGGATGGCCGTCCTGCTGCTGTGGTTGCTGGATGCCAGCAACAACACGGCGATGGAGCCGTACCGGGCGTTCATCGCCGACAAGCTGCCGCCGTCTCAGCTCGGTAAGGGGTTCCTCGCCCAGTCGTTCTTCACCGGGCTCGGCATCACGCTCGCGAACATCTCCCTCTTCGTGTTCCAGAAGCTCATCGAGGGTGGTACCGAAGCCGGCATCCCGTACTGGGTGCTCGGATCGTTCATGCTCGGATCGGTGTGTTCCATTGCCACAGTGCTGGTCTCGGTACTGCGCACGCCGGAGATCCCACCGTCGGAGGAGGAGCTCAAGGCCCTGCGGTCGAAGAAGGGCGGCATCGGCGCGGCGGTCATGGAGGTGGCCGAGGCGATCCGGGACATGCCGGTCCAGCTCCGCAAGCTCGCCCTGGTCTATCTGTTCCAGTGGTACGGCATGGTCTGCTACTGGCAATTCATCGCGCTGACGATCGCCGACACGCTGTTCCCGCATACGGATGCGGGGAAGGAGGAAGGCTTCGGCTGGACCGGGTTGGTCAACGGTTGGTACAACATCGTGACGTTCTGCGTGGCCTTCTCGCTGGTGGCGTTCGCCAAGAAGCGGGGCGCGAAACTGGTGCACTGCGCCTGTCTTCTCCTTGCCGCCGTCGGACTCATGCTCGTGCCGGAGGTCGGCAACAAGTACCTCATCTTCATCCCGATCATCGGTTTGGGAATCGCCTGGGCATCGATCATGGGCGTCCCCTACATCATGGCGGTGCGCATGATTCCGTCGACCAGGCTCGGCGTCTACATGGGAATCATCAACATGATGATCGTGATCCCGATGATCTTCCAGAATGTGACCTTCGGTTGGATCTTCAGCCACCTTCTCGGTGGTCACCCGAGCAATGCCATCCGTTTCGCCGCTGGTTGCCTGGCCATCGCGGCGGTGCTCATGCTGTGGATCAAGGAACCGCGCATGATCCGTGATGTCGACGATGTCACCGCGATGCCGGTGGCCGGACACTAGGCGGTATTGACATGGCCATGAAGGATTATCGAACGATCATCGTCGGAACCGACGGCTCGTCGCTGGCCGGGCCGACCGTCGGCCGGGCGGCGTGGCTGGCGAAACACGACGACGCCGACCTGGTGATCGTGTGCGCCTATGCCGAGATGTCGCGCCGGCTCGAGGCGAAGAACGTGACCACTCTGGGCGGAGACACCCGGATAGGCCAGGTTCTGGGCCGGGAGGCTGCGTCCCTGGCGCTTCACGACGCCATGGAGGTGGCCAGGGTCGAGGGGGCGACCGTGATCGCTGCCCTGCTCATCGACGGCGACCCGGCCAAGGCGCTGGTCGAGACGTCGCGGGAGCGTTCCGCCGACCTGATCGTGTTGGGCGCCACCCAGGATCGGAGCCTTGCCGACCGGTTGCTCGGCACCACCGCGACCGAGGTCACCAAGCAGGCGCGCTGCGACGTCCTGGTGGTACGGCCCGAGATCGAAGCCGGGGAGCTCGAGGTGCCCGAGGACGGCGCGTAGGTCACCTGAGGGGCCGTCGCCGCCGGAACTCGTCCGGCGGCCACGGGTGCAAGGTCCCGAGTGTCCGATGCAACACCTTTCCTGGCGTGCCTCGTCGCGTCATCGGGCCTGGCTCCGTCGCCTGACAACCGGCTGTTCCCGCGTTGACCAATTGTGTGCCCAGCAACCAGCGGTCGCTGGCTACTCGACCGACAACTGGTCAACGCGGGAACACGTGGCTGGACCAGGTGCGGGTAGCCGGCTTGGCCGGGACCGTCACCAATGTCGGTGCACGGTGGCCTTGGCGCCGGTGACCAGGCTCGCCGGAGGCACGTCGTCCGCCACGACGGCGCCGGCGGCGACCACGGCGTCGCGTCCGATACTGACCCCGGGCAGGATCGTGGCGCCGGCCCCGATCCAGACGTTCTCCGCCACGTCGATGGGGCCGCCGGTGAGGTACAGGCGCCGCTCCTCCGGATCCACCGGATGGCCGGCGGTGATGAACGTCGCCTTCGGGCCGATCATCGTGCGCGCGCCGATCCTGATGCCGGCGTAGTCGAGGAATGTGCAGCCCTGATTGATGAAGACCCGCTCCGCCAGCTCCAGATGGAGGCCGTGGTCGGTGTAGAACGGCGGATAGATCGTGGTTCTCTCCGGCAGGGGGCGTCCCAGAATCTGCTCCAGCAGAACGGCTTTGCCCTCGTCGTCCTCGAAGGGCAGGACGTTGAGCCGCGAGGTGAGCGCGGTGACCTCGAGAACTCTGTCAGCCATCGCCTGGAACTCGGGACTGTGGATGCGCATCAGACGCCGGCCGGGCACCACCTCATCCTCGCTCACTCCATCGCGATTGACACTGGACGACACGGCCAGCGGACGTCCCGGCGAACCATGGCCAACCGGGCGAACTCTCGAGTTCAGCCCGCGTGCCGCGTGAGGTGGCGGTCGAGCCACGTCCCGGTCACCGAGTCCGGGTCATGTCGTACGTCATCCGGGGTTCCCGTGAGTGCCACGAGCCGGTTCAACGGCACGTCCACGTCGATGCCGAGCAGGTTGTTGGCCCGCGCTCCACGCACCTCGATGGCGACCGGCCCGAGGAGCGAGCCGCGGCCGGTCGGTACCCGCGGCAGCCTGTTCTCGCTGCCGTCCAGTATCGGCTCGATCGCGTGCTCCCTTGTCCAGCAGTCCATTCCAGCGGTTCCGCGCCTTCGGCCTGGTGGATTCGCGGCCGTGGGGTCGCCACCTCGGAACGAGTCGACGGGGCATCGATCGCCCGGAGACAAAGGTACTCGCCGGGTTCGGATCGTCGCTCGAGCGGCTGGAGTGTCTACCGGTCGAGATCGCGGAGGTGCAGGATCGCCCGGAGGTTGAGCCGCCTTCGGGTGGAGGAGCTTTCCAGTCCGTCGACGATCACCGCGGCACCGAGCCAGCTGGCTTCGGCATCGGCGACCAGCCGTTGGCAGGCGAGAGCCTGGCCCCCGGAGGCGGCCCAGTCGTCGACGAAGAGCACCTGGTCGCCGACGTGGATGGCACTGCGGCGGACAGCGAGTTCGAGATTGCGTCCGCGGTAGTCGGGGGGAGTCCTGCGGACGAACCAGACGTCATCGTCCGAAGCGCGTTCGGCGCGCTTGCGGACCTCCGCGAATCCGATGCCCAGATGAGCGGCGACCAGAGGGCCGAGCAGGCATCCTCGAGATTCGGTCCCCATGACCACAGTAGGAGTGATTTCCGGGAACAACTCGCTCAGCGCCGGACCCACACCGCAGAGAATCGCCGGCTCCCGCCACCAGGAGGTGTAGTCGGCATAGTGGGTGCGCTCCGCGGGCCAGACGGGAGGGTCGGATCTCCACCGGAAGCTGGACGTGAGCGCCGTGCGGATGCCGGACATCATCTCTCCTTCGGCTCACCTCGGCTGGGTGGTGCTTCGGCGCCGGAGGAGCATTCCTTGAGATTGTCCCCGCGGGTATGCGCCTGCGAGAGTGGACCGCTGTGCAGACCCGTTTCGATCCGAGCGTCGTTGATCGGGTGATCGCCAGGATCGAACACGTCGAGGGGCGTCCTTTCACGGTGGCGGTGGACGGCCCCGGCGGGTCCGGCAAGTCCACCCTGGCGGGAGAACTGGCGGCCGCGTTTCCGGGCCGGGCGATCGTGGTGCACGGCGACGACTTCTATGCCGATCTGGACGCGGAGTACCGGGCGAGCCTCGACGCCGGGGCTGGGTATCGGGAGTACTTCGACTGGCGTCGGCTCCGCGACCAGGTTCTTGCTCCGGCACGTGCCGGGGCCGCGATCGAATACCAGCGGTATGACTGGGACAACGCCAGGATAGGTGACTGGGTCACCGTTCCCGACACCGATCTCCTTGTCGTGGAAGGCGTCTACTCCAGCCGTCCGGAACTGCGCGACCTGAGTGACCTCGTCCTGTGGGTGACCACGTCCGAGGATGTGCGCCGGCGTCGCCAGATCGACCGTCAGGAGAATGACGGCATCTGGATCTCCCGGTGGATGGCGGCCGAGGACTACTACCTGCGCAACATCCACCGCGTGGGCCCGGACGATATCGAGGTCCTCGGCGAATAGCCCTGGTGATGATGGCATTCACCCCGCGACAGGCAGGATCTCGAGGCCGGTCGGGCTCCAGCGGGCGAAACGGAGGTCGGGGATGGCGATGTCGGGTCCGTCCGCGCCCGGTTCGAGGCTCCCGATGCCAAGGACGGCTCGCGCCTCGGCCGCGCGGGCGGCGCGGATGCCGGGTGGAGCGTCTTCGACTACCACACAGTCTTCTGCGGGCGCGTCCAGACCACGCGCGGCGGCGAGGTAGCCCTCGGGATGTGGCTTGCCGTCGGTGACGTCCTGACCCGTGATGAGGACGGAGGGGATCGGTATGCCGGCCGCCGCGAGACGGGCCCGGGCAAGGTTCCGCGAGCCGGACGTGAAAATCGCCCAACGGCCGGCGGGAATGGAATCGAGCAGGTTGGCGGCACCGGGAATCGCGGTGACCTCGGGGGCGTGATCCATTTCGATGGAGTCGATGAGGGCCAGCGCTTTCTCACGGCGTGCCGGTTCGATGAATCTCGCCACCGTGTCCTGGGATCGTCGTCCGTGAATGTCGGGGAGAACGGCCGCCGGATCGACACCCATCTGCTCCGCCCATCGCCGCCATGAGCGGAGGATGGTCGATTCGGAATCGACGAGAACGCCGTCGCAGTCGAACAGGACCGCGGTGCACGGCAACGTCGTCACGGATGGCTTCCGGTCGTGTCGAGGTGTGTCGCCATGGTGGTCGAGCGAGGTTGTCATGCGGGGCTCCTATCGTGCGACGAGAGGTATGGCGGTGACGTGGGTGGCCCGGGATTGCGGGGGATGCGCTCATGTCGGCTGCGATCGGCGCGATGCCCACTCGGCGAGCAGGTCCGCGTCCAGAACATGGTCGAATACGGAGAGACCGCCACCGATCAATGCCGCGTTCGATCCAGCCTTGGCGGCCACGATCTGTGGAGCCCTGGTGCGGTGGGTCTTCATCAGGCCGCAGTGAAAAGCCTGGTCGAATGCGGTCGGTGATACCCGTCGCACCGCGTCGGCCATCCCGCCGAGGGTGACGAGTCCGGGATCGAGAGCGTTCACCAGGCCCGCGATCCCACGGCCCAGATCAACAGCCAGTGAGGACGTGACCTCGTGTATCGCCGGCGACTCCCGCGGATGCGTGTACAGATGGTGAAGCCAGGCGCGTGGGTCCCGTTTCGGCCTCAGCCCTGTGCGGCGAGCGATCTCGAGAACGTCGAAGGACGCACTCCAGCAGCCGCGCGCGCCGCACGGACAGACAAGAACGGGATCCCCGAACGGGAGGTGCCCGAACTCGCCATGCAGGCCGTGAGCGGCTGGTGCCGGCTCGCCATCGATCACCAGGGCGCCACCGATGCCGACCTCGACGACCACGTGCAACAAGGGGTTCCGGCTGGAGGGGTGCATGCGTGCCTCGGCCACGCCGGCCGCCGTCGCGTCGTTGCAGATGAGCACCGGCTCGTCCAGTGCCGAGGTGAGTGGGGCGGTGTCCACCTCCGGCCAGTCGAGCATGGTCGCGCTCAGGCGGCCGTCGACCGCCAGACCCGGTACCGCCACTGCCGCTCCGACGACGCGATCTCCCAGTCTCCCGGCGAGTTCGTGGACGTTCTCGCCCAGCATTCGCAGCAGGTCGTCGGGTGCCGATCCATCGTGCTCGTCGGCGTCATGGACCTGGACCGCACCATCCAGGTCGCACGTTCCCAGGCGCCAATCCCCGTGTCGAAGATCCAGGACCACGGCGACCGGTCCCCGTGGATGTGCGTGCACGGTCGTGGTCGGCCGCCCCGGTCCACTCTGCGCCACCGGCTGTTCACGGACGAGTTCGGCACGTGCCAGTCGCTTCATCAAATCGGACGTCGGACCGCTGCGGAGCCCCAGGAGCCGACCCAGCTCCGTCCTGGTCAGCTCTTGGCTACGGCGGATCAGAGCCAGAGCCTGCGCCGCCGACCGCCAGTGCCGGGCTAGAGAGTGGGCCATCAGGGCAGCATACTCGCTCAGCGAGTAAAAGCCGGGAGCGGGTCTCCGCGGCTACCGG
>JBDIAG010000188.1:0-7556 GCA_039812305.1 Actinomycetales bacterium
CCATCGCCAGCGGGACGGGCAGCGCGTCCATCGCCTCCCGCACGTTCTCGACCAGCACGTCCAGGCTCTGCCGGGTGCGCGGGCCGGGCACGAGATGGCCGGCCTCCAGCACGTCCCCGTGCAGGTCGGGGACGCCGGCCGGTCTGGTCGCCCGCACGAAGGCCACGTGCTCGCTGACCAGGGGAGAGCCGAGGAGCTCGGCCGCCTCGGCCAGTCGGCGCAGTCTCGCCGGATCCGGACGATCGGCCCCGGCCAGTCCGAGGCTGACCCCGTGGGCGACCACCGGCACACCGCGCCGGATCAGCGTCGCCAGTTCCTCCGGCACGCCGCTCCGGGCGCGTTCGGCGATGAGCTCGGTGAAGCCGAGCGTGGTCTCACGTCCGGAGCCCGACAGTTCGACGAGGAGGTCGCGCAGCTCGGTACGCCAGCCGATCCCGGCCCCGGCCAGTAGCGGTTGTTGCGTCATGTCGCCAGAGTGCTCTGTGCCGGGCCGGGTCTCCATGTATCCAGCATCGAATCTGCCGGCGGCCGACCTGAGCCGGTCGCCCCCGTGGATCCACCCGGTTCACCCGATTCACCCGGTGGTGCTGGAGCCTGCCGTCGGGTGGTGGCGCAGGTAGTCGGCCTCGTCGTTGACGTAGGCGTAGTACATCCCGATCAGCAGGCCGCCACCGATGAAGTTGCCGATCAACGCCAGTGCGATGTTGCCGACCGCGGGCAGGAACGGCACGCCTTCCTGCAGCGCGACCACGCTGAACAGCACCGTGTTGGCCACCGAGTGCTCCAGACCGGTGAAGGCGAACAGGAACACCGACATCACCATCGCCAGCGACTTCGTGAAGTCCTCGTGGATCAGGCCGTTGTAGACCAGGAGCATCGCCAGATTGATCAGCAGATTGCACAGGATCGCGCGCACCAGCAGGTCGGCCCACCCGGTCACCCCGGACGTCAGGTACTCGGTCTTGTGCGCCACCGCCTCCGACATCTCCGCCAGCACCGGGCCGGAGGTGATCGAGGAGAGGGCGAGCAGCCCGGCCACCACCAGCCCGCCCAGCAGGTTGCCGAGGTAGCACAGGCCGAGCAGCCGCAGCGCCCGCCGGGCGGTCGTCCGGCGGTGGTAGCGCCCGACCGACACGATCATCATGTTGGACGTCAGCAGTTCCGACCGCGTGTAGTAGATGAACACCAGGGCCCAGCCGAAGACCAGGGCGCCGACGACCTTGCCGACCGGGCGCAGGGTCGACTCGCCGTTGATCACCACCTGGTCGAAGGTGGCCAGCGTGGCGAAGTACGCCACGTAGAAGATGCCGATCAGGATGCCGGCCATCGCCGCCCGTTGCAGATAGCGGCGCGTCAGCTCGCCCGAGAGTGCGGTCTTCGCCTCCAGGGCGTCCAGGGCGGTGGAGATGAAGACCCGCCCCGGGAAGAGCTCCTTGATGTCTGTGGACATGGCCGGAGTTTTTCACCTCGGGGGCGACGCCGGGAAATGCTCGGCGCCGGATCTTTCACTGTGTGCGACAACGCCAGATCATCGGGCCGCCAACAGGTCTGGCGAGGACAGATCGGCAGCCGGCAAGGTGACCTCGAGGTGGGGTCCGGCGGCGACGTCCGGCCGTTCCGGCCAGAACCGTTCCATCGCCAGTGCGGCGTAGTGCGCGCCCAGCGCCCGGTACGCCTCGAACTCCAGGTCGCCGAACGACTGCCGGGTCATGCCGGCCCGCGGAAAGTCCGGATGCGCCAGCGCGAACGATCGCACCTGGTCGGGCAGACCGGCGGTGGTCACGTCGGCCGGCCGCACGGCCTTGACGGCCAGCACCTCGATCGTGACACCGTCCGTCCGACCGGTCGGCGGGCGGCCCCGGTAGAGGCGGGCCACGTCGACGCCGGCCACCGACTCGGCGACATCCCCGCCGGCGCCGTCATGTCCCTCGCGGACGCCCGCCATCGCCTCCGAGCCGTCCACCCGCAGCACGCCGACCCGCTCCAGGGCGACCCCCAGATCGCAGTGGGCCACCGACAGGGCGTCCCCGATCGCCATCCAGGTGCCCGGTGGGTCGTTGGAGGCGTCCAGCACCAGCACCCGGTAGGTCGTGCCCGGCTCCGGCCGTTGGCACAGCGGCCGCAGGGCTTCGACCAGACCGGTGTTGTCGAGGTGCCCGCCGTCCGAGACGTACACCCACCGGTCGGACAGCGACCCCCTGCCGAAGGCCTCCCGGGCGACCTGGGAGACGCCGGGACCGCGACGGAGCCAGGCCACCGCGGGCCAGCCGCGCAGCACCTGCCCCAGGGTGGGCAGCCTCTCGGCGGGCGCGTCGGCGAGCAGCGGGTTGAGCATCCACACTCCCGTGCGCATGTTGAACAGGGTCAGCAGGATGCGGAAGGGAGCCACCCGCTGCGCGTACCGTCCGGCCAGGGGGCTGATCGCGGCGCCGCTCATCGCCACCACCGACATCACGGTGGTGCGACCGATGCCGGCGGCCTCCTCGTAGCGACGCGTGCAGATCCGGCCGCCCACGTCCGGGATGCTGACCTCCTCGGGGGTGAAGACCAGCGGAACCCCGCCGCGTCCGCAGGCGGTCTCGCCGTAGCGGCCGACGTTGATCGTCGTCGCGACGCTCAGCCGCAGTCCGGCGAGCTGGGAGAAGCGGTAGTACTGGTCGAAGGACAGCATCCCGGCCCGGCCGGTCTCCCGGCCGGCGCTGTCGACCTGGCGGCCCACCGCGAACGCGCTGGACAGCCGGCGCCGGTAGTGGTTGTGCAGCGAGGTCAGGTTGCTGTCCATCCATCCCGCCAGCACGAGCGCCACCAGCGGCAGCGTGAGCCGGACCCAGCCGACCGGCTCTCCGGCGTGCGCCACGTGATCGAACGTCAGCACCAGCGCGAACCAGGCGGCGACCAGCCCGAGGACGGCGAGGGGCACCCAGGCGAACAGCGCGCGCTGCAGCCGCGCCAGCCATCCGGTGTTCAGGAGGGTCGAGAGCATCGTGGCCCGGCGCACCAGCACCATGATCGCCGACACCACCGAGACGGCACCGGTGAACTGGCCGAGCACCCCGGCCGACCGGGCGTCCGCCAGGGTGCCGGACGAGGCGGCGAAGCCGAGCGCCTGGGCGGCCTTGGCGAAGCCGTCCGGCGCGGAGGGCGCGACCGCCAGCCAGGAGAGCCCGGCGAGGACGGCCGGCGCCACCACCAGCATCGCCAGCGCCACGGCGACGAGGGCGATCGCGGCCAGGCGGACCCGTGGCGACCAGGTGTTCGGCCGGGGGTGCCGCGGCTCGCCGTCGACGACGGCGGGGGTGTCCCGCTGTCGCTGGGTGTGCAGGATCCGGGCCGAGGTCGCCAGGACCGTCCCCGCTCCGATCGCCAGGCCCCAGGCGACCGGCGTGGTCAGTGCGTAGTGGACCCGGCCGTCCGGTCCGAGGATCAGGGCCCCGAGGCAGGCGTTCAGCCAACCGGTGAGCCAGGCCAGCAGGCTCAGCGCCCCGAGCACGATCGTGGCGTTGGCGAGCGCGCCGATTAGCATCACGCTCACCCCGGAGATCACTTCCTCGCGCGGCTGCACGAGGTCGCGGGTGTGCCGGCGCAGCCGGGCGAGCTCGGGACTGCCGGGGCTGAAGGCCTGCCGCCATGACAGGCGGGACTTCGGCGTCCGCAACACCGACAGGTCGCCCCGTGCGTCGTCGTGGCGGAGCATCCAGGCCCGCACCAGCGTGATCGCGGTGGCGGCGAAGCTCCCGCCGCTGACCGCGACCAGTCGAGGCTCGGACTCCGCCGACGACCCCGCGCGCAGGTCGATTCGGCGGCCCGACTGGACCGCGTCGTTCGCCTGGACGGCGTTCAGCCCGCCGAGGCTGAACGCCGCCGCGCGCAGCCCGCCGCCGGAGCAGGCGATGGTGAATTCGGACGGTGTCGCCGCCGGGCCCGTGCCGCCCCGCGCGCCCCGCCGCGAGGACCCCTGTGCCGAGGATGCCTGCGCCGAGGATGGCTGCCCTGAGGATGCCTGCGTTGGGGATGTTGAGGCGTCGCCACGCGCCGAGGATGCGGAGTTGGCCCCCCTCGGCTCGCGCAGGCGCAGGCGCGTCACCACTCCCGCGGCCAGGCTCGCCGTCACCAGGACGAGGATCGCGCCGAGCAGCCATGGCCGCGCCGCTCGTCCGTCGTGGACGATCGCCAGCAGCAGGAGAAGGAGGTGCGCGAGCAGCATCGCCAGCATCGCCCGTCCGGCCCATCCGATCGGCTGGGGAATCGGCCGGGCGCCCGCCTCGGGCACCGTTTGTGAGGCCGTCTCTGAGGCCGTCTTCGACGCTGCCTCCGAGGCCGCCCGTTCGACGGCGAGCATCACCTCGATCACGACGAACACGGAGCCGAAGAGGAGCAGGTAGATGCCGGACGTCTGCCCGGCCCCGCCCGCGCCGGCGGTCGGCCCGGTTCCGGCGGCGAGCGACCAGGCCCAGGCGTCCGACCAGGCCCAGGCGTCCGACCAGATCCACATGGCGATCAGGCAGCCGAGCGCGATCAGCAGGATCGACAGCCGCGACCGGCTGCGCGCCCGTTCCGTCCGCAGCGCGTGGTCGAGGCGGGTCGCCGGGGTCTGGAGGGGACCGTTGCCCGGCGGGCCGTGCGGGTAGGCGGAGGTGGCGGTCATGGGTACTCCTCGAACAAGCTGATCGGCACAGGCTGATCGGCACAAGCGGACACGGGCTGATCGATCCGGGCTGATCGGTACGGGCGATCGGTACGGGCGAGCCGGCCCGCGGGGGCGGGCCGGCGAGAACACTTGTTTGTAAGAGGAACGCGACCGGGCCGGTGATACGGCCGGTGACGATGTGCCGATCCGTAGGTGTCAGAGGGGCGTTCACTGCAACTTTCTGTCGCCACACGGCGATTTCGTCACTTCTGCGGTAGGTCGCGCCACCCGCACGGGCTAATCTGAGGCTCAAGTCCCTGGCCACATGTGCCGAAGACGACATTGCTGGCTCGTGCCCGGGGTGCCCCCGCGGACTGATGTGCTCGAGGGAGGTGGCTAGGTGGCACCAACTCAGCTGAGCGTCCTGCTCTTCGGGTGCGCTCTGGCCAATGTCCTTCTGGCCAGCTTCATCTGGGCCCGGCACAACGGCAAGGCCGGCCCCTGGCTGGCGGGCCTCCTCGCGGCGGACACCTTCTGGGGTCTGATGTACGCGATCGAGCTCGTGCTCATGGAGACCGACAGCCGCTACGCGATCTACGCCGGCCTGGTGAAGTACGTCGGCATCGTGGCGATGGCACCACTGTGGGTGATGTTCACGGCGCGCTGGGCGGGCTGGCGGCTGCCGCGATGGGGGATCGCCGCGCTCTGGATCGAGCCGGCGCTGGTGCTGCTGTTCCTGATCCCGCCGTCCCACGTGATCCGCTACGTCGACGGCAACGGCGAGGTCCAGTCCGGCGCCCTCTTCTACGTCCACATGCTGTACATGATGGTCGTGATGGTCGGCGCGTCCTTCGGGTTCGTGCGCATCCTGGCCCGGCGGGTGCACCACTACCGGTTCGAGGTGTTCGTCCTCGCGCTCGCGGTCGTGCTCCCGTTCGGGGCCAACATCGCCTTCAACCTGCCCGGAATCGGATCGACCTACGACTACACCCCGGTCGCCTTCACCATCTCCGGTGCGGCGCTGACCTGGGGGCTGCTCCAGGAGCACCTGATCAAGCTCGCCCCGATCGCGCACAGCCAGGTGGTGGACGGCATGCAGGACGGCGTGATCGTCCTGGACTCCAACTACCGGGTGGTCGAATGCAATCCGGCCGGTCTGCGGGCCCTCGGGCTCGAGGAGACCGGCAACTGGCGCTCGCGGCCGCTGCCGTCCTCGCTGGCCAACGTCGCGATCCGGCTGGGCACCACCGAGGTCCGGATCGAGGCGATCAACGACACCAACACCTACGAGGCCCAGGTCTCCGATCTGCCCGGCCAGATCGGCCACCAGGGCGGCCGGGTGATCGTGTTGCGCGACATCTCCGAGCGCCGGCGGCTGGAGCGTCAGCGGGCCACGATGCTCGCCGAGCAGGCCCGGGTCGCCGAGACCCTGAGCCGTTCGCTGCGGCCGCCCCACCTGCCCGAGATCCCCGGGGTCGGCCTCGGTGCGCAGTACCGCCCCGCCGGCGGCGGGGAGGAGATCGGCGGCGACTTCTACGACGTCTACCCGGTGGACGACCAGTGGGCCTTCTCGCTGGGGGACGTCTCCGGCAAGGGGGCGCGTTCCGCCGCCGTCACCGCGCTGGCCCGGTACACCCTCCGGGCGCTGACCAAGGGCCAGGATTCGCCGTCACAGACGATCCGGGTGCTCAATGCCCAGCTGCTGGCGGAGACCGAGGACCAGGAGATCTACCTGACGGTCGTGCACGGCCGGCTGCGTCCGGTGGGCGACAGCCTCGAAGTCACCCTCTCTCTCGGCGGGCACCCGAAGCCGTTCCTGGTGCCGGCCGACGTGCGTCGCGAGATCATCGCGGTGGGCGAGCCGGGCACGGCCATCGGGCTGCTGGACGAGGTGGAGACCACCGACACGACCCTGCTGCTGCGCCCCGGGGACGCCATCGTGGCCTTCACCGACGGCGTCAGCGAGGCCCGGCACGGCCGGGAGTTCTTCGGTGAGGAAGGACTCGCCGAGGTGCTGGAGCAGCTGCGCGGGGCCGACGCCGGCCTGATCGCCGAAGGCGTGCTGGACGCGGTGATGCGCTACCAGGAGGACGTCGCCGCCGACGACATCGCGGTTCTCGTGCTGCAGGCACCGGGCGTGGCGCTCAACTTCGACCTGCCGGTCCAGGGCTTCGACGCGCGGCCCGAGGAGGTCACCAAGGTGACCCCGGCGCTGGGGCAGTAGGCCCCTGGCGCAGTAGGCACTGGGCCAGTAGGCGTCGCGTTCCGGCTCGTCAGAGGCGCTCGGCCGCTTCCACGACGTTGGTCAGCAGCAGCGCGCGGGTCATCGGGCCCACTCCACCGGGATTGGGGGAGATCCAGCCGGCCACCTCGGCCGCGGCGGGATCGATGTCCCCGCACAGCCGGGGAACCCCGTCCTCGCCGGCGACCCGGCTGACGCCCACGTCCAGCAGGACGGCGCCCGGCTTGACCATGTCGGGCGTGATCAGCTTCGGCACCCCGGCCGCCGCCACCACGACGTCGGCCCGGCGCACGTGCGAGGCCAGGTCGACCGTGCCGGTGTGACAGAGCACGGCGGTGGCATTCACCGCGCGCCGGGTGAGCAGCAGGCCCATCGTGCGGCCGACGGTGATGCCGCGGCCGATCACGCAGACCTCCTTGCCGGCCAGCTCGAGGCCGTGCCGGAGGATGAGCTCGATGACGCCCCGCGGGGTGCACGGCAGCGGGCTGTCGATCTCCTCCCCGACCCGCAGCACGAGCCGGCCCAGGTTCGTCGGGTGGAGGCCGTCGGCGTCCTTGGCCGGGTCGATCAGTTCCAGCACCCGCTGCTCGTCCAGGCCCTTCGGCAACGGCAGCTGGACGATGAAGCCGTGACAGGACGGGTCGTCGTTGAGTGCGCGGACCGCATCCTCGACCTCGTCCTGTGAGA
>JBDIAG010000189.1:0-7542 GCA_039812305.1 Actinomycetales bacterium
CGCGGTCCCCTCGACGCCCTCCGCATCGTGACCCCCGCCCTGGCGCCCTGATACCGCGTCGCCCAGAGCGCGCCGCCGAGGCGTCACGTCGCCCTCGCCAGGGCATCGTGACCGGGCTGGTCACCGCCGGAGCAGGATCGCCCGGTACAACCCAGGCGCGCCCTTGACCAGGATCGCGAAGGCCAGCGGACGATAGCGGCGATGGATCGCGAGCCACGGCACGTCCCGCCAGCGGATCCCGGCCCGGACCCGGGCGAGCGCGCGCTCCGGCGACACCCCACCGGCTGGGACGGCCGCCGAATCGGCGGATGGGCCGGCCGGCGCCGATCCGAGCGCCCGCATGGCCAGATGGCCGACCGGGATGAGGACGCCTCGGTACCGGTACCCGATCAGGTCCCCCCGCCACGCCTTCCGCAGGCCGGCGTCGCGGATCGCCGCGCGAACGTCCTCGCCCACCCCGAAGAGGTCGCAGGTCCGCGGCCCGAACCAGGCGGACAGCGACGACTCCCGCCAGCGGTAGTGGTAGAGCGGCTCGTTCACCAGCCCCACCCGGTCGCAGGCTAGGCCCAACCGGACCATCGGGGCGAAGTCCTCGTACGCCCGCCCCTCGTCCCACAGCCTGGCCGGGAGCGCCTCACGGCGGAAGAGCTTCGTCGGGGCGTAGGCGGCATACCGGGCGCTGAGCAGGCCCCGGGCGAAGTCCCGGCCGGCACACCAGCCGGAGGGATAGGCGGGCTCGTCGATGCTGTCGCCGCGGATCCCGGTCCCGCGCTCGTCCTCCACCACCCGCCGGGTGCGGCAGGTGACCATCGTGGCCCCGGTGCTCACCAGCGCCGCCCGCATCGACTCGACGAATCGCGGATCGGCGGTGTCGTCGGAATCCAGGAACCAGACCAGGTCGGTCGTCAGCCGGGCGAGCCCGTCGTTGCGGGCCGCGCCCAGACCGCGGTTCGCCGGCTGGGTCAGCACCTCGTGGGAGAGGCCATGCCGCCGCAGCCGGGCAGTGGCGAGCGCGACGCGCTCGTCGCCGCCCTGATCGTCGACGACCACGACGTGAGCGGGACGAACCGTCTGCGCCGCGAGCGAGTCGACGCACTCCTCGACATAGGCCGCCACCCGGTAGACCGGGAGGACGACGCCGACGCTGAGATCCTCAGAGGCCCGCATCGAAGCGCACGAGGACGGCGATGACCGTGGCCACCACGCCGAAGCCGATCAGCAGCCAGAGCAGCGACTGGGCGGTGCCGGCCGGCTTGAGACTGCCCTGCGCGGAGACCACCCGTTCCCGCTGAACGCCGGCCAGCAGCACCAGGACGGCCACCCCGACGATGATGAAGAGACCGAGCCAGCCGGTCGCCAGGTCAGCCATGATTCCTCCCGAGAGCCAGGATGTCCTGCGGGTCGGGCGTGGGCTGTGTCCGGGCCTGCACCCCGGGCCGGACCAGCACCAGGGTGTCCGGTGCCTCGTAGAGCACCTGGTAGTCCCCGGCGGCCTGGATCTGGCGCACCAGTGTCCAGGCCCATTCCCGATGCAGGCCGCCCCGGAGGGCGTTCATCGTGATCTGGGCCTCGGTGAGGTAGATGTAGTCCGGCGGATCCTCCATCACACACTTGACGGGATCGGGCCAGTCGCTGCTGTCCTCGATCAGGTCGGTCCACGAGGGGGACGGGTCGGAACAGGTGTCGACCGCCAGCGGGACGATCTGCACCTCACCGACCCGGGACCGGGCCGGCGGGCCGAGCAGGTCCAGCAACCCGACCGTCGCGCCGTCCGGAGCGGAGGCCAGGATCTGCTCGGCGCCCGACATCTCGGTGGCGGTGATCCGCTCGAACCCGACGTTGAGGCCGCGGGTCGTCGTCAGCATGAGACCGGACAGGCACCCGGCGATCGTGATGAGCACCGCCGCGCTCACCCGGCCGGAACGGCTCCACCCGGTGGCGGCCGGGCGCTTGGCCAGCCGCCGTAGAACCTGCGGCACCTTCGCGGCGATGACGAGCAGGGCCAGGGCCGACAGGGAGGCCAGCATCGGCGCCGCCAGGACGAAGGACCGGAAGATCACCTCGCCGCCGTAGCTCTGTACCCCGATCAGGGCGAACGGCACGGCGACGACGCCGGCGATCAGCACCGGATGGTAGCGACGGCGCAGCACGACCACCCCGCCGAGCAGGCCCAGCAGCATGTACACCGCGGACCAGAGGATCCGCAGGCGCTGCATCGCGTCGTAGGTGGGGTCGGAGAGGCCAAGGCGCTCGGAGAGGCCGCGGTTGAAGTTCTGCCCGAACTGGCCGACGTCCTGCAGGATGCCGGTCAGGTGCCCCTTCCAGAAGTCGGCCGCTCCGTAGGTGAACCAGCCCAGGAACACCAGTCCGGTCCACAGGGCCAGGGTGCGGTGCCGCGTGTTGCCGGTGATCGCGAAGAGGACGGCCAGGCCCATCACCGCCACCGGGGTCAGCTGGTGGGTGACCACGATGGCCGCGGAGACCGTCAGCAGGAGCAGCTCCCGTCCCACCATGCCCGAGGCGCTCACTCCCGGCGGGCGCCCCGGCACCCGCCGGACCACCTGCCGCAACCGGGCGAACCAGGACCCGGTGGGCTGTGGCAGCGGCGAGACCTGGAGCTGATGGAGGAAGACGACCAGCAACGACACATAGAGCAGGACGCCCACCGACTGGGGCGCGAAGTAGTCCTGGCTGAACCAGTTGAAGACCAGGTAGACGAAGACCGCCAGCCAGGCGCCCCGCAGGCTCCGGGTGACGAACCGGCCCACCACGAGCAGTCCGGGGACGATCGCCAGGTTGAGCCACAGCGGCGCGAGCATCGCCACGCCGGCCGCGTCGTCGAGCTCGGCGGCGCGGACGAGCGCCGCGCCGGCGGCGAAGAAGCCGGGCCAGCTGAACCGGGCGTCCAGACCCTGCGCGAGCCGGCCGTGTTCGACGATGTAGTCGATGAAGCCGACGTGCACCCAGACCGTGCCGAACCCGGCCACCCCGGTCGCCACGCTGATGTAGAGGTACCCGACCGTGGCCGTGGCCGCGGCGGTCGCGATCAGCACCAGATGGTCGAGCCGGGGACGCACCAATGCGCTGGCGGCGACGAGAGCGAGCAGGACGAGGGCGATCAGGTAACCCGGGCCGACGACGGAGATCAGCCCGCGCCCGCCGACGAGCTCCAGGTCGACGGTTCGGGTGTCGTACCACCAGGCCAGCAGGGCGGCGAGGAGCCCGGTGAACTGGGCGACCCGGACCCAGCGGTCGGTGCGGCGCGGCCGGGCCGGCGCCGGGGCGGCGATGGAGCCGCTGTCGGCCCCGTCGGCCCGGTCCTCGTTCGCCGCCCCACCGTCGCGCACGGGCGGCAGCAGCGTCGTCGGCTCCCCGGGAGATTCCGGCAGCGCGACCCGGTACGGCTCGGACGAGTCCGCGACGACCGGGCGGAGTTCCTCGGTCAGCGCGCCGGGCGGCGGCGGCGACGTCTTCTCCGTCCCCTTCCGCGTGCGCCTTCTCGGGCCCTTGCGGTCCGGCCCCGCACCATCCGCGGTCCAGGTGCCGGCCCGGCGCCAGGCCCGCGGCGCGGTGCAGACGGCCAGCACGGCGTTGAACGGCACGACCAGCCCGAGCGGCGACTGCGCCTCGACCAGCACGGTCGAGGTGAGCAGCGTGATCGACAGGCCCAACGCGAGGCCGGTCACCACGGTGACCATCGGGTCCTGCCAGCGCATCGAGATCGCCAGATTCGGCCCGGCACCGAGCACGAGGCCGACCAGGGTGAGCGCCACCAGGAACGGCCCGGGAGCCAGCCACGGGTTCCCGACCGACACCGCCACGCTCAGCACGGTGACCGCGACCAGCACGGCGCGCTCCACCCGCGTCCGCAGGGCGGCGCGCGGACGCGGCCCGTCGTCCGGACGAGGTTCGACGGACTCCTCGAGCATGCCCTCCAGGACCGTGGTCACGACGAGGACCCGGCCGTCGCGACGGGCAGGTTCACGGCCCGCCGGTACAGGCGCACCAGCGGAACGGCCAGGACCAGCGTCGCCAGGGTCTCCACGATCAGGTAGGCCATGCCGATCCCGTCCAGACCCATCGGGTGGAGCAGCAGGTACGCACCCCCCAGGATCCCGGCGATGCTGATCGGCTGCATCGCCACCATGAGTCGCATCTTGCGGAACACGCGAGCCAAGCCTCCATACAACGCACCCACCGCAACCATCGGCAGGGACAGCGCCATCAAACGAATCAACGTGGTGCCCTCCCGGGCATAGTCGGCACCGAAGAACCCCAGGATGAACGGGCCGGCGACGAAGAGGGCGGCCCCGCCACCCACTCCCACCAGCAACAGGAGCCGGACGAAGCGCCGGGTGATCCGGGGCAGGGCACCCAGTTCCGGATCGGAGCTGGCCTCGGCCACGAACGGGCCGGCGACCGTCCCGATCAGCATCGTGGCCGCCCCGGCCAGCGTCCAGGCCGAGGCGAAGTAGGCGTTCGTCTCGGTACCGAAGCGGTAGACCACGATCAGCGGCAGAAGCAGCGGGATCACGCTGCTCATCAGGGTGATCGAGTACGTGGCGCCGAAGAAGTGCAGCAGTTCGCGAAGGGGCGGCAGGACCGGCGGCCCGGATAGATTGCGGCCCCGCAGGCCCCGTCCGAACAGCCACACGTTGATCGCGATCGCCGCCACGGCCGCCGGGAGGAGCCAGGACCACACGATCGCCGCGCCGCTGACGGTCGCCGCCAGGGCGATCACCAGCCCCAGTTTCGCCAGCGCGTGGAAGACGTTCTTCAGGGCCACCATGGGGGCGGCGCGCAACCCCACCAGGATCGGGTCCTGCAACGCGAACACCGACAGCACGACGACGAAGAACGGGAAGGCGACCGCCTCCAGGGGCGTGTGGAAGAGCTTCTCGCGCGGTCCCACCACCAGGAAGCCGAGGCCGAGCAACGCGGCGATGCTGCCACAGACGAGCTGACCCCGCAGGATCACCGGGAGCGTGCGCGACCTGGTGACGCCGAGGAAGCGCTCGTACATGTTGCCGAGGCTGAGATTGGAGAGGGTCGCCAGCGTCGTCGCGCTGGAGATGGTGGCGGCGGCCCGGCCGACCTCGGCCGCCGGGTACCCGCGCGCGGTCGCCGCCCAGAACACCAGACCGAGCAGCGCGGTGGCGGCGGCCGAGAACATCAGCGCGAAGGCGTTGGTCTCCAGGGATCCGCCCTCCGCACCCGGCCCGGGACGGTCGACCCGGCGGTACCGCACCCGGCTGCGCAGGTAGTGCCACGGCGAGCTGAGGTAGCCGCGCAACTCGGCCCGGTCGAGCTCACGCGGGATGCGCCCGGCCGGATCGCTGTCCACCTTGTGCTGGTGCTTGGCCGAGTTCGGGTTGACCAGCAGCATCATCGCGGCGGGGAACCGGCGCAGGATGGCCAGGGTCGCCGAGGGCGACAGCAGCAGCCCCTTCATCATCGAGGAACCCATCCCGACGCCGTACCCGTACATCTGCGCGACGAGGGCGGCGTAGGAGTCCCGATGGTGGTGGCGCACCAGTGCGGCGGGTGTGTAGGCCAGCGCCTGACCGGCCAGGAGGACGGCCCGGAAGATGTCCAGGTCCTCCCCACCGCGGGCGGGGGCGCCGGCGCCGAGCGCCGGATCGAAGCCGCCGAGGGCGAGCAGCGCCTCGGTGCGGAAGGCCATGTTGTTGCCGGCGCCGAACTCGCCGCCGGTGTAGGGGTAGATCAGTCCGCGGTAGCCCGGGCCACCCACGTGCGCGAGCTCGGCCTGGATGTGCGGCGGTGCCCACACCTGCCGCCGGAAGCCGCGCTCGAAGCCGCCGGTCTGCTCGAACCAGAGATGCTCCGGACGGGTCAGCTCGGCCGGGACGACCAGCCCGGTGACGCAGGTGATCAGCCGGTCCGGGTCGGCGTCGAAGACCTCCACCAGGCCCTTCACCCAGCCCGGATCGGGAACCGCGTCGTCGTCGGTGTAGGCGATCACCGGCGTGCGGCAGGCCACCAGGCCGGTGTTCCGGGCGACCGAGAGCCCTCGTCGCGGTTCGTCGACGATCCGCAGCCGATCGTCCGCGAAATCGGAGAGGATGGTCCGCACCCCCGACCGGGGGCCGGGATCGTTGTCCACCACCAGGACCTCGCTCACCGGATAGGTACCGGCGAGCACCCGTTCCACGGTCGTGCGCAGGCGGGGCTCGGTGCCCAGCGAGCAGATCACCACGGTGACCTCGGTGCCGCCCGATTCGGCGTCCGCCCCGGTGCGGGGGTCCGCGACCGGCTGGTCGCTCGCCCCGTCCTCCTGGCGGACCAGGGCGGCCAGCACGGGGTCCCGGTCGAGGATCATCGCGCGGACCTCGGCGACACCCGCCCCGGGCGGTACGTCGTGCAGCAGCATCCGGGCCACCGGCACGCCCCGGAACAGGGCGAGGACGCTCACCTGGCCGAGCACGTTGGCGACCGGAGCACCGTCCGTCCCGGGCCGGCCCGGCGAGGCGACCGCCGTCCCGCCCTCGGCCGGATCGAGCGCGGACGACGCACGCGCCGACGACGGGTGGCCGGTCGGCATCGGGTCGGGCCCGCCGAGCTCGACGTCGATCGCGGGCACCGGGACGAACACGGCCGGCGACTCCGGCCCGGCGGGCCGGCCGGCCGCGCGCGCGGCACCCATCGGCTCCTGCTCCCGTACGACGCTCACGCTGCCCCCTCGACGGCCGGACGGGCGCGCATCAGCCTGGCCCGCCCGGTCAGATAGCCGAATCCGGTGCCCGCGACGCCGATCAGGAGCACGGCCGCGCGCAGCAGTCCGGAGGGATCGTTGTGACGGGTGGTGGCCGCGTAGCGCAGGCAGGCCCCGACGGCAGCGACCAGATAGCCCTTCTCGGCGGCCAGCGCGGAGTCGGTGCCCACGAGCCTGGACAGCGCCGCCTTGGAGCGTCCCTCGTGGAAACCGCGCCGCAGCAGGTACCGCGGGTGGGCCCGGTCGGCCGGCACCAGGTGCTCGACCACGGCGTCGGTGTCCCGCAGGATGCGGGCGTGCGGCAGCCGCTGCCGGATCCGGATCGCCAGCTCGGTCTCCTCGCATCCGACCGGCAGGGTACCGACGCGACCGAGGGCGGTGTGGAACATCCCGGCGGTCTCGAAGGCGGACCGGCGAACAGCCATGTTGGCCCCGATCGGGTTCCGGATCGGCTGGCCGTGACCGGCAAGCCCGGGGTAGTCGCAGCCGACCATCCACCCGAGCTCGGCGGGGAACCAGGTCGGCTCGCCGCGTTCCCACCGGGCCCGCACCGCGCCACCCACGACGACGACCTGCTCGTCGCGGAACCGGTCGCGCAGCGCGGTCAGCCAGCCGGGGAACGGGCGGGCGTCGTCGTCCAGGAACACCACGACGTCCGACCCTTCGGCGTGCGCGACGGCGGTGTTGCGTCCGCCGGACAGACCTTGGCGCTCCTGGTTCGCCAGCACGGTCACCGACGGGGCCGGCGATCCGTCCGGTCGGGTCTCGAAGGCCGCTCGGGCCCGGGCCAGCAGGGCCTCGTTGTGGTC
>JBDIAG010000190.1:0-7541 GCA_039812305.1 Actinomycetales bacterium
CGTCCATGACCGTGATGGCGCGTCCGCCGTTCTCCAGGCCTTCGCGCAGGGACGGTGACCCCGGATCGAGGCTGAAGACGAACGGCCGGCCGGTCGCGGTCGGCCGCATGGCCAGCACGCGCGGGTCGTCCCCGTTTAGCACCACCCAGCCGGATTCCTTGGTGACCTTCGTGATGATCGACTTCACCTCGGCCAGCTGGTCCACGGTGTCGATGCCCTGCAGGCCGAGGTGGTCGGCGGAGACGTTGGTGACCACCGCGACGTCGTTGCCGGTCACCCCCATGCCGCGCAGAAGCATTCCGCCGCGGGCGGTCTCGAGCACACCCAGCTGCAGTCCGGGGGTCGCCAGCACCTTGGCCGCCCCGCCGGGACCGGAGTAGTCACCGGCCTCGACCAGCTCGCCCTGGGCGAAGACGCCGTCGGTGGAGCTCCAGGCCGTGGTCTGCCCGGCCGCCATCGCCATGTGCGCGAGCAGTCTCGTGGTGGTCGTCTTGCCGTTGGTTCCGGTCACGCAGACCACCGGGACCGACGGCTTGATGGCGGACGGACGACGGCCCGGCTCGGCCGCGTTCACCGCCTCCGACCGAGCGACCAGGAGAGAGGTCAGGGTCACCGAGTCACTGGTGGGCAACACGTCCAGGAGAGCGGCCACCCCGTGGGCGAACGCCTCCGCCCGTCCCGAACTGCGCCACGGGTAGGACAGGACCACCCGTCCATCGGCTGCGGCTCTCGCCTGGGTGGCCAGCCGGGCCACGCCGGCCGCTCCCGCCAGCCGGCGGGCGAGCGTGCGAATCAGCCGGAGGACGAACGAGGTCCGCGCGGTCGTGCCGGGCTCTCCGGGCACGACGCGCGGCAGGCCGGCCACGTCGGCGAACCGCCGCGCCTCCCCCGCCGAGGCCGATTCGATCGCCGACGCGTCCAGCGTCAGCTTGACCGCTGCCCGTGGGAAGTAGAGGTTCGGGCCCTCCAGGAGCCGGAACTCGACCAGGCTCGCCGGAGTGGGTGACTCAGCCGGGGTGGGCACAGTTAGATCCCCATCGCGTGGACGCCGCCGTCCACGTGCACGATCTCTCCGGTGGTCGCGGGGAACCAGTCGGACAGCAGCACGGCACAGGCCTTGGCGGTCGGCTCCGGGTCGTTGACGTTCCAGCCGAGAGGCGCCTTGTTGTCCCAGTTCTCCTCGAAGGTGGAGAAGCCGGGGATCGACTTGGCCGCGGTGGTGCGGATCGGGCCGGCTGCCACCAGGTTGCAGCGGATTCCCCGGGCGCCGAGATCCCGCGCCAGGTATCGGTTCGTGGACTCGAACGCGGCCTTGGCCACTCCCATCCAGTCGTAGACGGGCCAGGCGACGCTGGCGTCGAAGGTGAGACCGACGACCGAGGCCGAGGGCGCGAGCCTGGGGGCGATGCCCATCGTGAGCGCCTTGAGCGAGTAGGCCGAGACGTTGAGGGCGACGGAGACGTCCTCCCAGCCGGCGTTGAGGAAGTCGAAGGCTCCCTGCGGGGCGAAGCCGATCGCGTGCAGGACACCGTCCACCTGGTCGGTCAGCTCGCCCACCCGGTCCGCCAGCGCGTCGATGTGCTCCGGGTTGGCGACGTCCAGCTCGACAACCCCGAGGACGGGCTCGGGGAGACGCTTGGCGATGGTCGTGGTGATCTTCAGGGCCTTGCCGAAGGAGGTGAGGATGACCTTGGCCCCCTCCTGCTGGGCGATCTTGGCCACGTGGAAGGCGATGGACGAATCCACCAGCACGCCCGTGATCAGGAGGGTCTTACCGTCGAGAATCCCCATGTCGTAAGTCCTTTCGTTGGGAAGTCAACATTCCCGGCGAGCCGTCGGCCCGCGGTCGTGGGTGCCGCAGATGCTGTTCGAATCTGCCCGTCTGAGGGTCGTCCGTAGGAGTCTGCCAGTCAGTGGCCCATGCCGAGGCCACCGTCGACCGGGATGACCGCGCCGGAGATGTATCCGGCCTGCGGACTGGTGAGGAAGGCGACCGCTTCGGCGATGTCGGCGACCTGGCCGAACCGCTTGGCCGGGATCGTCGCCAGGTAGGCCTTGCGGGTGTCCTCGGGGAGGGCCGCGGTCATGTCGGTGTCGATGAAGCCGGGCGCGACGACGTTCGCGGTGATACCGCGGCCACCCAGTTCGCGGGTGATCGACCGGGCCATGCCGACCAGGCCGGACTTGCTGGAGGCGTAGTTGACCTGACCCGGCGACCCGTAGAGGCCGACCACGCTGGAGATCAGGACGATGCGCCCGCGGCGCAGACGCATCATCGACTTGCTCGCCCGCCGCACACACCGGAACGAGCCGGCCAGGTTGGCGTCGATGACCGAGGTGAAGTCGTCGTCCGTCATCCGCATGAGCAGCGTGTCCTTGGTGATGCCGGCGTTGGCGACGAGCACCTCGACCGGGCCATGGGCCGCCTCGACCTCGTCGAACGCCGCGTTCACGGACTCGGTGTCGGTGACATCGCACTTGACCGGCAAGACGCCCTCGGGAGCCTCGCCCGACCTCGACGTCACGGCGACCTTGTCACCCCCGGCGGCAAGACGCTCGGCGATCGCGCGGCCGATGCCGCGATTTCCACCGGTAACGAGGACGCTGCGCGGTTCGTGACTGGACGGGCTCTGACTCATGGCCGAGAACCTATCGCGCCCCGGGAAGTCAGTACGGCCTTGACACGGCGCCGCCCCGATTCCGATGGACCGCGCCGCTCTGTCGCGGCCTGCGTCGTCGTAGCCCGTGTCGTCGTAGCCCGTGTCGTCGTAGCCCGTGTCGTCGTAGCCCGTGTCGTCGTAGCCCGTGTCGTCGTAGCCTGCGTCATCTGGCCGAGCGCTCAAGGGGCTGCCTGCGTCATCCGGCCGTGTCGAGACGGCCCGCAGCTACCACGCCGGCCTCTGCCTCGCTGCACTGGCTCGCCAGCATGCCGGTCCCGGTCCTCAGCACGGCGAATCAACTCGCGGCCATGATAACTTTGTGGGGATGACGACCAGCCAGGCCCATGTCGGCCGCTCCCAGAACGGCGATCTGGTCGTGCCCTGATCCGCGCTCCTCCTTGTGTGAGTGACCCGAACTCACCCAGACAACACAAGGAGAATCATGACAGCACGCTTCAATCACACAATCATCGCCTCGATCGACGCTGCCGAAATGGCGGAGTTCTATCGTGACCTGCTCGAAGCCGACGAGGCGGCCTCCTGGGGCCCATTCGTCAACGTTCAGATCGCAGACGGCGTCCTACTACAGTTCGCGGCTCCGCCCATGGAGTTCCCACCGCAGCACTACGCGTATCTCCTCGATGACGCCCACTTCGACCGTGCCTACGCCAAGATCACCGATCACGGCTTGGATCACTGGGCAGACCCCCAGCGGTCCAAGCCCAGGCAGATCAACCACGAGCACGGCGGCCGAGGCGTCTATCTCCTCGATCCCTCGGGCCACTATCTCGAGCTGATCACCCAGCCTTACCTCTGACCCGCGGCGGACGCGACCGGGCATCCCGTCCGCCTACCCTGATGCTGACCGGGGGCGGGGCGGGGGCGGGGCCGGGCTCGAAACCCCGACCCCGGTACAGCAACACGGCCTGGTCGCGGCGTCCGGTCGCATGATCTGGCCGCCCCACTGTGTCGCATCGTCGTCGTGGCGCACCGACCTGATGCGGCCCCGCAACATGTCGGCACCGTGACGACCACATGCTCGCCGCCACCGATGACGATCACCGGGTCACCGTGCCGAGCGCGATTCACCGGGTCACCGTGCCGAGCGCGATCACCGGGTCACCGTGCCGAGCGCGATCACCGGGTCACCGTGCCGAGCGCGATCACCGGGTCACCGTGCCGAGCGCGATCACCGGGTCACCGTGCCGAGCGCGATCGCCGGTCACCGTGCCGAGCGAGCGCGATCGCCGGTCTCATCATCAGCCGCCATGACGGCACTCGTCGACGAAACGTGGCGGCTGCTGACAACGCCCGAACAGCGTCACACGCCGATCAGAGCGACACACGTCGATCAGAATGGGGGCGGACCGTCGTAGGGCGATTCCCGCGTCGGCTGGCTCGTCGATGCCCCGGCCTGAGAGTTGTCGGTCTTGTCGTCGGTCGTCTCGGCGGGATGAGCGAGGCCGTCGTCGTTGGCGCTGGGGTGGGCGTAGGGCAAGGGGTTGAGGGCGTGACGGGGGATGCGGCCTTGGGCGGCGAGCTTTTCCAGGGTTGCGCGCAGGGTGGCGAGGGCTTCGGGGGTGCGGTCGGGATCGTGGTGGGGATCGGCGGCGTGGGCCGGGGGTGGGTCGGCGAGCATGGCGAGGATCTCGTCGGCGAGCCGGTCGGGGGTGATGGTGGGGTCGGCGAGGGCGGGGCCGAGCCGGTGAGGAGGGGTGGTGTGGGTGCCGCCGGTGGGTGAGGTCCAGACGGTTGCGCCGGTGGCGGGGTCGCGGTGGACACGCCAGCCGTGCATGAAGGTCTTGATGATGTGGTGGTGTTTGCAGAGGGGTCCGAGGTTGTCAGGGTGGGTCAGCCCGTACGGCCAGGGCAGATGATGGTCGATCTCGACGCCCGCCGCGGTGGCGGGCTGGTGGCAGCCGGGGAACAGGCAGGTCTGGTCGCGGGTGGTCAGGTAGCGGCGCAGCCGGGCCGAGGGCGTGTACCGGTGGGTGTCGAGGTCAGTGAGGATGCCGGTGACGGGGTCGGTGATCAGCCGGGTCCACACGGCGTCGGCGGCCAGCATCCGAGCCACGTGGGCGGGGATGGTGCCGTGGCCGATCAGGTCGCCTGGCCGGTCGTCGGCCCCTGCCAGCGTGGACAGCGGGAGGACGACCTGGATCGTCGGGGTGACCCGGCCAGCATGCGATATCGGCCGACTGGGATCGGTGAGCACAGCGTGGGCGAGGATCTCCAACGCGTCGAACCGGTCCGCGCCGCGCCGGTACCGGTCACGGTCTCGTAACCAGCCACTGCCCCCGGCACTGTCGAACAACCGAGCCAACGTCCATGCCGGACCCCGCGCGACCTCCGACGAGACAGGACCGGGCGAGCCGGGACTGAGCGATCCGGGACTGGGCGAGCCCGCAGACGGCGAAGCTGACGATTCCGGCGAATCCGAGGGCGGCGGATCCGAGCCGACCGAACCCGAGCCCGACGAACCAGAGGACGCCGAACCCGAGCCGGGCGAGTCCGCGGACGTCGAGCCTGGGCCGGTCGAGCCTGGCCTCGTCGAGCCGGAGCTGGGCGAACCCGAGCCCGGTGAACCAGAGGACGCCGGACCCGAGCCGGGCGAGCCTGCGGACGTCGAGCCCGACCTGGTCGAGCCTGACCTGGTCGAGCCTGACCTGGTCGAGCCTGGGCCGGTCGAGGATGGGCTGGTCGGGTCTGGGCCGGTCGAGGATGGGCTGGTCGGGTCTGGGTGGGGGTGTCGGTCCATCTGTTCGGCGATGTCGTCGGGGTTGCGGCGGGGACCGGCGTCGTCGTAGTGGCGCAGCGCCTCGGCCATGTCGGTCACGGCCCGGTAGATGGTGCGGATCGAGGCGGCCGGGCCCTCGGCCACCAAGCGGGCCATCCCCTCGGGGAGCTGCTCCACCCACACGTCACGGGCCTTGACCCGCTCAGCATGACGGCGTTTCACCGCGTCCGGGTCGACCTCCTCGATCAACCGACGCGCCCGTGCCCGTAACCGGGTCCGCGACACCACCAGGTCGGGATCGTCCTCGATCGCCCGCAGGCACCCGTCCTCGACTCGGGCCAGATCCTCCACCCGGCTCAACAGGTCGGTCTCCTCCACCAGCATCGAGACCCGCGACCAGTCCAACCGGCCCTGCGCCAGCAACGCCAACGCCCGCGGCAACCGCGCACACATCCGCCGCGCCGTCCACACGTACCGGGCCGCGGCGGGCCCGGACAGGCCCACCGCAACACTCAGATCAGCCGAGGCATCCTCCGGCACCGCCCGGGCACACGCCTGCTGCACCCGCGAATCCCGCACCTGCCACTGCTCCAGCAGCGCCTCATGCTCACCCCGCCGAATCATCGACAACTGCGCCAACGCCACCGCCTGCAGCGCCTGCACCGCACCCAACTCGGTCTGACACGCCCGCACCACCGCCATCAACTCCACCGCCGTCACACCCAGCCCGGTCTCCACCGCCCGCCCCGCCGCCACGATCACATCCGTCCACCCCGACCCGGCCGCCTCCCCACGATCACCACCAGCAGCACTACTGCCCGCGGACTCAGCCTCCGCCTCCGCCGCCTCACAGGCATCAGCCAACCGCTCGGCCACCACCACCGGATCCACCCACCCACCACCTGACAACCCCGACCCAGTCTCAGTCTCAAACTCAGACTCAGACGTCGGCTCAGGCGTGGGCTCGGACGCTGGCGTAAGCCCGGTGGAGCAGCCGGACCGGACAGGACCATCCGACATGACGGGATCGGGGACGACGCCACCAACTCCACCAGCAGCCGGTGACCCTACCTCGGGATGGTCGTCGGATCTCGGATTCACACGCATACAAGCAGGATAGACGAACACATGTTTGCTGTCTAGATCGCGTTTTGTCTATTTTGCTGTATTCAGATCTGCTTTCGATATCCCCTGCGGCGATGGAGGCAGCACGGGCACGCACCGATCCGCCAGCCCCGTCGGCCTCGGCGGTGATCAGGTCGGCGTAGGCGGCCGCCGGCGCGCAGAGCATTCGCCACTGCCATCGACGCGAGGCCAGCGAACAGTCCGGTCGTTCTCGTCACCAGCCGCACAGTCGGCGGCGTCTCGGGCTCGTCACCGTCACCTGCCGCGAAGTCATCGAACAGCCCGTTTCATCACCGCCACCGCCCGGAGAGTCAGCGGCGTCATTCTCATCGCCGCCGCACAGTCGGCGGCGATCTCGGGCTCGTCACCGTCACCTGCCGTGAAGTCACCGACCAGCCCGTTCATCACCGCCACCGCCCGGGGAGTCACCGCGCTCCTGGCCCTTCACCGCCACCCTGCTGGGAAGTAAGCGGCCAGCGATGTCGTCGCCACCGGCCGTGAAGCCAGCGGCCAGCCCCACCTCGTCGCCACCCACCTGCTGGGTAGTCCGGGGCCAGCCCGGGTCGTCATCGGCGAGCCGCCGATTCGTCGGCTGTCTCAGCTTCCGAGGCCAATGTCGGTGGCTGGTTCTAGGGTTGATCCATGGACGAACAGCCCCGTCAGGTCGACGCCGATTTCCTCGCGCTACCACGCGAACAGCTCGCCTCAGCCGCGTTGGAGGCGGCCCGGGCGGCCGGTGCCGAGCACGCCGATGTGCGCCTCGAGCGTGTCCGCGATGCCCAGGTCAACTTCCGGGATGGTGCGCTCGCCTCGTCCGCGGAGGGCACCGATGCCGGCCTCGGCGTGCGCGTCCTGGTGGAAGGCACCTTCGGGTTCGCCTCCGTCGTCGCTCTGGATGTCGACTCGGCGGTCTCCGCCGCCCGCCAGGCGGTCGAACTGGCCAAGGTCAGTCGACGGCTGAACAGCGACTCCATCGAACTTGCCAACGAACCCGCCTACCCGGGGAGCACGTGGGTTGC
>JBDIAG010000191.1:0-7533 GCA_039812305.1 Actinomycetales bacterium
CTCCGCGGCCGAGAGCCGAATGCCGGAGTAGATGACGTCGAAGCCGACGTGCCGGGCGGAGACGGCGATGACCTCGGCACCGTTGGAGTGCCCGTCCAGGCCCGGCTTGCCGACGACGATGCGGGGCCGGTGGCCGAGGCTCTCGGTCAGGGCGTCGATCCGTCCGCGCAGCGTCTCGACCCGGTCACCGGTCAGCCCCAGGCGCTGACCGTCCACCCCGGTGGCCGGACGGTACTCGCCGAACACCTGCCGCAACGCCCGCGCCCATTCGCCGGTCGTCACCCTGGCCAGTGCGCATTCGATCGAGGGCTCCATCATGCTCTCGCCCGAGCGGGCGGCCTCCTTCAAGCGGCGCAGGGCCGCCTTGGCCCGCGCCTCGTCGCGCTCCGCGCGGACCCGGTGCAGGTTCTCCAGCGTGTCGCGGATCGCCTGGTCGTCCAGGGTGAACAGGCCGCCGTCGTCACCGCCGACCAGGGGGGAGGGGATGCCGTCCGTCCACTTGTTGAGGCCGACGACGATCTGCTCGCCGGTGTTGATCCGGCTGACGCGCTCTGACATCGACCGCACCAGCGCGGACTTCATGTAGCCGTTCTCGATCGCGCCGACGACGCCGCCCATGCCCAGGATGCGGTCGATCTCGGCGCGCGCCTGCTCCTTGAGCTCCTCGACCTTGGAGGTGACGACGACGCTGCCCTCGAACAGATCCGGGTACTCCAGCAGGTCGGTCTCGTAGGCGAGGATCTGCTGGAGCCGCAGCGACCACTGCTGGTCCCACGGGCGGGGCAGAGACAGCGCCTCGTTCCACGCCGGCAGCTGCAGGGCCCGGCAGCGCGCGTCCCGGCTGAGGGTGACGCCGAGCGCCTCGATGAGGATCCGCCAGGCGTTGTTCTCCGGCTGGGCCTCGGTCAGTCCGAGCGAGTTGACCTGCACGCCGTAGCGGAAGCGCCGGTAGCGCGGATCGGTGACCCCGTACCGCTCGCGGGTGATCTCCTCCCACAGCTCGGCGAAGGCGCGCATCTTGCACATCTCCTCGACGAAGCGCATGCCGGCGTTGACGAAGAAGCTGATCCGCCCGACCGCGCGCTGGAACTGGTCGGGGGTGAAGCGGCCCCGTTCGCGCAGCAGGTCCAACAGGGAGATGGCGTTCGCCAGCGCGAAGGACAGCTCCTGTACGGGGGTCGCGCCGGCCTCCTGCAGGTGGTAGCTGCAGATGTTGGAGGCGTTCCAGCTGGGGATCTCCTCCAGGCTGAACTCGTACATCTCGGCGATGATCCGCAGGCTCGCCTCGGGCGGGAAGATGTAGGTGCCGCGGGCGAGGTACTCCTTGATCAGGTCGTTCTGGGTGGTGCCGGCCAGGTGGCTGATGTCGACCCCGCGCTCGCGCGCGAGAGCCACATACAGCGCCAGCAGCCACATCGCCGTCCCGTTGATCGTCATCGAGGTGTTCATCTCCTCGATCGGGATCTGGTCGAAGAGGATGTGGAAGTCGTCCAGGCTGCTGATCGGCACGCCGACCTTGCCGACCTCCGGCCGGGCGATCGGGTCGTCGGGGTCGTAGCCGCACTGGGTGGGCAGGTCGAACGCGATCGACAGACCGGTCTGGCCGCGGGACAGATTCGAGCGGTACAACTCGTTGGAGGCTCGCGCGCTGGAGTGACCGGCGTAGGTGCGGATGATCCACGGCCGGTCGCGCGAGGGCTTCCCCTCCGGGCCCTCGATCGCGTGGGCCTTCCTGGCGCTCGGCTCCGGATCGGACGGACCGGGTGCCTCCCTCACCGGCGATGTCGCCTGTCTGGTTCCCATCGCCGACCTCTCGCCCAGCACGCGCCACACCCTGTGGGCGTTCGTTGCCCTCAGGCTGGCAACCGCGGGCGAGCCTGTCGATCCCCCGGAACCTGCGAAATTCCGATAACCAAGTCCGGCCCTTTTGCGAATTCGGTTAATGGCATCCTTCGCGCGGCGGGCGTACCGTGGGGACGCGGGAGCAGCGGTGCGACACGGCGACTCGTATCGACCTCATCGATTCCGACGGGAGCAGGCGAGAGTGGAGAAGACGTTCGCAGGCGCCCGTTTGCGCCGGTTGCGCGCGGACCGGTCGATGAGCCAGGTGGAGCTGGCGCGCATCCTGGCGATCTCCCCGAGCTACCTCAACCAGATCGAGCACGACACCCGTCCGCTGACGGTGCCGGTGCTGATGCGCATCAGCGAGGTGTTCGGTGTCGACGCGGCGTTCTTCGCCCCGCAGGACACCGCTCGTACACTCGCCGAGCTGCGTGAGGCCCTCCTCGCCGAGGCTCGCAGCGGCGAGATCTCGGTCGCCGACCTGCAGCAGCTGGCCACCCATCAGCCGGAGGTGGCCGAGGCCGTCATCGGGCTGCACCGCCGCTATCGCCATCTGCTCGACCAGGCCGAACTGGTCGCCGACAACCGCACCGGCGTCCTGGATGCCGATCCCCACCAGCAGGTACGCGACTTCTTCTACCGGCACCGCAACCACTTCGACGAACTGGATCGGGCGGCCGAGGCGACGTTCGAGCGGATCGGTGCCCGGCACGGGGAGGTCCGGTTGGCTCTGCGCCGGCACCTCCAGGAGGCGCACCGCATCCGCACGACCCATATGAGCCGCACCGCCAAGGGCTTCGGCGCCCGCACCGAGATGCACTACTTCGACGAATCCGACCGGACCCTGCACTTCTCGCCGCACCTGCGCCCGGGCCAGCAGGCGTTCCGGATGGCGACCCAACTGGCGTTTCTGGAGCAGGACGCGCTCATCGAGAGCATCCTGTCCGCCGAGCATTTCGAGTCCGTCGAGGCCAGGAAGCTCGCCCGGATCGGGCTGGCCAACCACTTCGCCGGCGCGTTGATCCTCCCGTACACCGTCTTCTACCGCACCGCGGAACGGTTCAAGTACGACGTGGAACTCCTCGGCGAGCACTTCGGCGTCGGCTACGAGACGATCGCCCACCGGCTGAGCACCCTGCAGCGTCCCGGCGCCAGGGGAGTGCCGTTCATCTTCGTGCGCGTCGATCGTGCCGGCAACATCTCCAAGCGACAGTCGGCCACCGGGTTCCACTTCTCCCGCACCGGCGGCACCTGCCCGCTGTGGAACGTGTACGAGGCCTTCGCCGCACCGGGCCGGGTGCTGGTGCAGATCGCCTCGATGCCGGACGGCCAGCGGTACCTCTGGGTGGCCCGCACCGTGATCCGCAGCCGGGGCGCCTACGGCGACCCGGCCAAGGCGTTCGCGATCGGGCTGGGCTGCGAGCTGCGGCATGCGTCCCGACTCGTCTATTCGCGCGGCATGAACCTCGACGACCCGACCGTCGCGACACCGATCGGGCCGGGCTGCCGCACCTGTGACCGGCCGCGCTGTCCGCAGCGCGCGGCGCCGCCGATCGGCCGGCCGCTGGCGATCAACGAAGCCCGCAGCACCTTCGTGCCCTACCCGGTGGACACCTGACGATTTCTTCGCAGCCAGGCGTAGGCGGACGTTCGCAGACTTCACAGATGGAGGCTCTCCGCTTTCACTTCTTGGCGCCTTCACCCTCTGGCCGATGCCGGGATCCCGCGTCACAGTGAATGTCGCAGATCGTCGCCCACGAGGAGTCCAAAACAGTGCGGGAACACCTGGTCACCGTCCACCCCAGCAAGCAGAATGCGCCACGCGAGTCCGAACTCGCCTGGAAGATCGCGCAGGTCGCGGCCGACCCGGTGCCGGTGGACGACGACGTGGCCGACATGGTCGTCAACCGCGTCATCGACAACGCCTCGGTCGCGATGGCCTCGGTGGCGCGGGGGCCGGTCACCACCGCCCGCGACCAGGCCGTGGCGCACCCGGCCGCCGGCGGTCGTCCGGGAGCGACTGTCTTCGGCCTCCCGGCGGGCCGCCGGGTCGCGCCGGAATGGGCAGCGTGGGCCAACGGGACCGCGGTCCGCGAGCTCGACTACCACGACACCTATCTCGCCGCCGAGTACTCCCACCCGGGCGACAACATCCCGCCGCTGATCGCCGTGGCCCAGCACGTCGGACGCACCGGGGCCGACCTCGTCCGCGCGATCGCGACCGGCTACGAGATCCAGGTCGACCTGGCGACCGGGATCTGCCTGCACGAGCACAAGATCGATCACGTCGCCCACCTCGGCCCGTCCGTGGCCGCCGGCCTGGGCACACTGCTGGGCGCACCGGTCGAGGTGACCCATCAGGCCATCGGGCAGGCTCTGCACACCACGACCGCCACCCGGCAATCCCGGAAAGGCGCCATCTCCAGTTGGAAGGCCTTCGCTCCCGCTTTCGCCGGCAAGGCCGCGATCGAGGCGTTCGACCGGGCGCTGCGCGGCGAAGGTGCGCCGGCGCCCATCTACGAGGGCGAGGACGGGGTCATCGCCTGGCTGCTCGACGGCCCGGAGGCACGTTACCGGGTGTCGCTGCCGGCACCGGGGGAGCCCAAGACGGCCATCCTGCGTACCTACACCAAGGAGCACTCGGCCGAATACCAGGCCCAGGCGCTCATCGACCTGGCGCGCGCGCTGCGGCCTCGGGTCCCGGACACGGACCGGGTGCGCTCGATCACGATCCACACCAGCCACCACACCCATCACGTCATCGGCACCGGCGCGGGCGACCCGCAGAAGCTCGATCCCACCGCCAGCCGCGAGACCCTCGACCACTCGATCATGTATATCTTCGCCGTCGCACTGCAGGACGGCGTCTGGCACCACCTCGACTCCTACGCCCCGGAACGGGCGTCGCGCCCCGACACGGTCCGGTTGTGGCACAAGATCGTCACGGTCGAGGACGAGGAGTGGACGCGTCGCTACCACGACCCGGATCCGGACCGGCGGGCCTTCGGCGGACGGGTCGAGATCACCCTCGACGACGGCAGCACCGTCACCGGTGAGCTGGCCGTCGCCGACGCGCATCCGGCCGGGGCCCGTCCCTTCGCCCGCAAGGACTACATCGCCAAGTTCGAGACGCTGGCCGCCGGTGTGGTCTCACGTGCCGAGCAGGAACGCTTTCTGGATCTCGTCCAGAACCTCCCCCGGCTGACGGCCGACGAGCTGGCCGGGCTCTCCGTGACGGCCGACCTCGTCAGCCTGCCCGTCGGCCGACCGGGGCTGTTCTGATGCCCGCGGCAACCCCGCCGACGAGTCCGACCCTGGCCCGCCGACAGTTCCGGCACGGCCTGGAGAGCGGGCGGTTGCTTCGCTTCCCGGGAGCGTTCACGCCCCTGTCCACCCGGCTGATCGCCGAGTGCGGCTTCGAGGGGGTCTACGTCTCCGGGGCGGTGATGTCGGCCGAGCTGGGCCTGCCGACATCGGCCTGACCACGCTCACCGAGGTCGCCGAGCGGGCCGAACAGATCGCCGCCACGACCAGCCTGCCGACACTGGTGGACGCCGACACCGGCTTCGGCGAGCCGCTCAACGTCGCCCGCACCATCCAGACGCTCGAAGGCAAGGGCATCTCCGGGTGTCACCTCGAGGATCAGGTGAACCCGAAGCGCTGCGGACATCTCGATGGCAAGGCCCTGGTCTCCACCGAGGAGATGGTGCAGCGCATCGCGGCCGCCGTCGCCGCCCGCAGCGACCCCAACTTCGTCATCTGCGCGCGGACCGATGCCCGCGGAGTCGAAGGACTGTCGGCCGCGATCGACCGGGCGAACGCCTATGTCGCTGCCGGCGCCGACCTGGTCTTTCCCGAGGCGCTGGCCGATCCAGACGAGTTCGGGGTGTTCCGGCGTGCCGTCGACGCGCCACTCCTGGCGAACATGACCGAGTTCGGCAAGAGTCAGCTGCTGGACACCGACACCTTGGCTTCGATCGGCTTCAACGTCGTCATCTACCCGGTGACCCTGCTCCGCCTGGCGATGGGGGCGATCGAAGAAGGCCTGCGGGTCATCGCCCGGACCGGCACCCAGCGCGAGCTCGTCCCCGCCATGCAGACCCGGGCGCGGCTCTACGAGCTGCTGCGCTATCGCGCCTACACCGCTTTCGATTCCCAGATCTTCGCCTTCGACATCCCCACCGGCGACCTGCCCGCGGCCGATCAGCCGGAGCACGTCGACGCCCCTGCCACGGAGGAGCAGTCATGATCAGCAACGCCGCCGTCGACTCGGCACCGGCCATCCATCGCGGGCTCGCCGGGGTCGTCGTCGACACGACCGCGATCTCGATGGTCAACCAGGAGACGAACTCGCTCACCTATCGCGGATACCCGGTGCAGGAACTGGCCGCGGAGTGCTCCTTCGAGGAGGTCGCCTACCTCATCTGGCACGGCGAGCTGCCGAACGCGAGCCAGCTCGCGCAGTTCACGACCCACGAGCGTGAACGTCGCAGCCTCGGCCGGACCCTGCGCGGCCAGCTGCTCAAGCTGCCGGAGGACTGCCATCCGATGGACGTGCTGCGGACGGCCGTCAGCTGTCTCGGCGCCGACGATCCCACCGAGGACGACGCCGCGCCCGAGCGCAACCTGGCCAAGTCGATCGACCTGTTCGCCAAGCTGCCGACGGTGGTCGCGCTCGACCACCGCCGTCGCCACGGCCTCGACCCGATCGAGCCCGATCCGTCCCTCGGCCACGCCGAGAACTTCTTCCGGATGTGCTTCGGGGAGGTTCCGTCCGACGACATCGTGCGCTCCTTCGAGGTCTCCCTGATCCTCTACGCGGAGCACAGCTTCAACGCCTCGACCTTCACCGCCCGCGTCGTCTCGTCCACCCTGTCCGATCTGCACAGTGCGGTCACCGCGGCGATCGGCGCGCTCAAGGGACCCCTGCACGGGGGAGCCAACGAGGCCGTCATGCACATGCTCCGGGAGATCGGCCCGGCCTCCAACGTCGAGGCGTGGCTGGAGACGGCCCTGGCCGAGAAGCGCAAGATCATGGGTTTCGGGCACCGCGTCTACAAGAACGGGGACTCCCGCGTCCCGACCATGCAAGCCCAGTTGGACAAGCTGGTCGCCGACGGATCCGCGGCCGACCTGATGGAGACCTACCGGGCATTGGCCGCCGCGATGCGGGAACGGAAGAACATCCTGCCCAACCTCGACTACCCGAGCGGCCCGACCTACTACCTGATGGGCTTCGACATCCCGGCTTTCACGCCGATCTTCGTCATGAGCCGGATCACCGGATGGACCGCGCACATCCTCGAGCAGCTCCAGGCCAACACGCTGATCCGCCCGTTGAGCAGCTACACCGGCCCGGCGCAACGCACCGTCCCGATCGGTGCGCTCCGTCTCGCCGGCTGAGCGCCGCCGCCCGGCGTGCGGCGAGCGCCCGATCCGTCGGTCGCCGCGCCACGGCCCCTCGCCGTCGTGTCCTGGTGGGGACGCGGCCCGGATGCCGGACGATCGATTCGATCGTGCTCAGTCGAGGTCGACCACGACGGGAGCGTGGTCGCTGGCGCCGGTGCCGGCGCGTTCGTCCCGGTCGACGAATGCACCCCTCACCCGGGCGGCCAGCGGCGGTGACCCGAGCAGGAAGTCGATCCGCATCCCGCGGTTGCGTTCGAAGCGCTGGCGGTAGTAGTCCCAGTA
>JBDIAG010000192.1:0-7532 GCA_039812305.1 Actinomycetales bacterium
CGCCAGGTCTGCCATTCCTCGAGCCACAACTGGGTGAGCGTGGGGGCTGTCATGCGTAGGACCTCCGAAACGAAAGGGAATTTCAACCGGCGACACGGACGCGGTCGACCGGAGCCGCGGTGAGCAGCGCGGTCAGCGTGCGGGGAAGGAACGGATCGGCGAGCAGCCGCTGCACACCAGCGTTGAGCGGGGTCGGGACTCCGTGCAGGCGTCCCAGCAGCACGATCTCGCCGTTCAGGAAGTCGGTCTCGGTCGAGGCTCCGCGGGCGGCGCTCTGCCAGGTGGACAGCCGGCCGGGCACGTGGCCCGGCACCGGCTCGACGCGGAACGGCACACCGTGGAAGTCCAGCCCGCCCGGTGACGGCCGGAGACCGGCGGCGGCGAAGGCAGCGACGGCCTCGTCCCGCAGCAGTTCCCGGGCCCGGGCGCGATCGCCGTCCGACCCGTCCAGCAGGTCCAGTCCGTTGGCCACGTTGGCCAGCAGTTTGGCCGCTTTGACCTGTCGGACGTCGTCCACCGCCCAGGCGGCGAAGCCGGAGGAGCGGAGATCGCCCACGACTGCCTCGGCCAGATCGTCGATTCCGGACGGATAGCGGCCGAGCCAGATGCCGCCGACCGCGGGCGGCAACGACGGCGACACGATCTCCCCCGCCACCAGGTAGGAGGCGGCGATCGCGATCGTCACCCCGTACACCCGGGCGAAACGGCGCAGTGCGGCCGACTCGGTGGCCAGCCCGTTCTGGACGGTGAACACCGGCAGATCCGCCGCCAGACCACCCCCGGACACCGGACGGGACTGCCACTCGCGCAGGGCGAGTTCGGCGTCCTGCGCCTTGGTGGCCAGCACCAGCAGGTCACCTGGGCTCAGGGTCAGATCGTCCGGATCGAGGACGACGTCGAGCCGGATCCGGTCGACACCGGTCGGCCGCCGGACGACGAGGCCGTCCGCGGCGATCCGCCGGCCGTGCTCGCCACGAGCCACCAGGACGACCTCGTGACCGTCGCCGACGAGCTGGGCGGCCACCGCGCCTCCCACCGCTCCGGCCCCGATCACGACGTACCGGCGCACGTCGGCCACGCCACCCACCTCAGACACCGCCATCAGACGCCGACCTTCGCACCCTCGGCGGCCCGCCGGCCGGGGATGGCCGCGATCAGCCGCTGGGTGTACTCGCTGCCCGGGTTGCCGAACACGTCGGCGACCGTGCCGGACTCCGCCACCCGTCCCCGACGGAGGACGGTGACCGTGTGCGAGACCTGAGCCACCACGGAAAGGTCGTGGGAGATGAACAGGTAGCTCAGCCCGAGGTCGCGCTGCAGGTCGGCGAGGAGCGTGAGGATCTGGTCCTGCACGGAGACGTCCAGGGCCGACACTGGCTCGTCCAGCAGCACCAGCTCCGGTTCGACGGCGAGGGCCCGGGCGATCGCCACCCGCTGCCGCTGACCGCCGGAGAGCTCGGCCGGCAGCCGGTCCAGATAGGACGCCGGCAGCGCCACCTGGTCGAGCAGCTCGACCGCCCGGCGGCCGCGGCTCCGACGGGAGCCCACCCGGAAGGCCACCAGCGGTTCGGTGATGCTCTGGCCGACGGTGAACCGCGGATCGAGCGAGGCGAACGGATTCTGATGCACCAGTTGCACCGTGCGCCGCAGGCGGCGGGTCGCGGGCCCAACAGACCCCATGTTTTGTGGGCCGGAGGCCCTGCCGGTCTCCCCGGCCTGGATAGACCAGCTAATGTCGGTGCCGTTCAGCAGGACGCGGCCGGAGTCCGCGTGCTCCAGGCCCAGGGCGATGCGCGCGGTGGTGGTCTTGCCCGACCCGGATTCGCCGACCAGGGCGTGGGTTCGGCCCCGGTGGACGACGAGGTCGACCCCGGCCAGGGCGGTGAACACGCCGCGGCGTCCGGGCAGAGGGAAGCTCTTGCCCACCCCGGTGAGTCGCAGGACGGGATCCCCACCGTCCCGCGCGGGCGCCGACTCGGCGGCGGAGTACCGGGGGACGATCCGGCCACCGTGGGCCAGCCCGGGTGCGGCGGCGATGAGCCGGCGGGTGTAGGCCTGCGCCGGCGCGCCCAGGACGCGGTCCGGAACGCCCTGCTCGACGACCCGGCCGCCCTGCAGTACCACCATCCGGTCGATGCGCTCGGCCGCCACGGCCAGGTCGTGGGTGATGACCAGCAACGCGATCCCGGCCTCGCGGACCAGGCCTTCGAGATGGTCGAGGATCGTGGCCTGCACGGTCACGTCCAGGGCGCTGGTCGGTTCGTCCGCGATGATCAGCTGCGGTTCGCCGGCCAGGGCGATGGCGATCAGCACCCGTTGCCGCAGCCCGCCGGAGAGCTCGTGCGGATACTGGGCGGCCCGCAACTCCGGGTCGTCGATGCCGGCCTTGCGCAGATACTCCTGCACCTGGCCGGGCACCTCGCCCCGCGGGACTCCCCGCAGGGCGACCGCCTCGGCGACCTGGGAGCCGATCCGCCGGGTCGGGTTGAGTCCCACGGTCGGGTCTTGCGGGATCAGGCCGACGACCCGGCCGCGCACCCGGCGCAACACCGACTCGCGGGCTCCCACCAGGTCGACCGGCTCGCCGCCGTCCGGCCGCAGCAGCACCTGGCCGGCGGGCACGCGGGCATTGCCCGGCAGCAGCCCGATCACGGCGTTCGCGATCGTCGACTTGCCCGAACCGGACTCGCCGACCAGGGCGACGGTCTCGCCGGGGCGGATGTCGAGATCGACGCCGCGCACCGCGGCGACCGCCCGTCGGCGGCGGACGTAGTCGACCTGAAGATCGCGGATCGAGACGAGAGGCGGGACGGTCATCGCTCCAGCTCCTGGAAGGTCTTGGAGATGTGGTTGAGGCTGAGGACGACGGCGGCGACGAACAGCCCCGGCAACAGC
Source organism: Actinomycetales bacterium (assembly GCA_039812305.1). Lineage (GTDB taxonomy): Bacteria > Actinomycetota > Actinomycetes > Actinomycetales > CAWJMD01 > JBDIAG01. The sequence goes on from JBDIAG010000192.1 coordinate 2,896, forward strand.
GACACCCACGGCGCGGTGATCAGGAAGTTGCGTCCGGTGGCGATCAACGTCCCCCACTCGGCCGCGGGCGGCGGCGCCCCGAAGCCGAGGAAGCTGAGCGAGGCGATCGCGATGATGGCGACGCCGGTGTCGAGCACGGCCAGTACGGCCACCGGGCCCCACGAGTTGGGCAGCACGTGGCGCAGCAGGATCCGTAGCCAGGACGCCCCGGAGACGCGGGCCGCCTCGATGTAGGGCAGCGTCCGGACCCGCAGCACCTCCGCCCGGGTGGCCCGGGCGAAGCCGGGCACGATCCCGACGCCCACGGCCACCGCCACCGGGATGGTGCCGAAGCCGATCGCGGTCACGATCGCCAGGGCCAGCAGCAGGCTCGGGATGGCCAGCAGCACGTCGACCCCGCGCATGATGATCGCGTCGAGCACGCCGCCGACGAACCCGGAGACCACGCCGAGGGTCAGCCCGGCGACGACGGCGATGCCGAGGGCGACGAGAGTGGCCTTGACCGTCAGCCCGGAGCCGTACACCATCCGCGACCACTGGTCGCGGCCGAGATCGTCCGTGCCGAAGAGGTGCGCCGGGCTCGGCGACAGCAGCCGGTCGGCCGGCGAGGTGGAGTACGGGTCGTAGGAGGTGAACGCCCCCGGCCAGAAGGCGGTGGCGACGACGAAGAGGACGAAGAGCAGCGCGAGCACGAAACCGGGCCGGACGGCGAGGCCGGCGAGCTGGGCGCGCAGCGCGCCCCACCGGCCGAGCGTCCGGGTCCGGTCCGGCTTCTCGGCCGGGATCTCCTCCACCAGCGTGCCGTGGCGGACGGTCCGACCGATCGGAAGGGACGTGGTCATCGGCCGGCCTCCCCGGTGGCGAGCAGCGCCGTCGCCCGCCGTGGCGTGCGCCGATGCTGGGTGATCCGCGGGTCGAGCAGCGGATAGAGCAGGTCGACGGCGAGATTGACGACGACGAAGACGGCGGCGGCCAGGGTGACGATGGCCAGCACCACCGGGACGTCCTGGGCCAGCACCGACTCCTGGGCCAGCTTGCCGATGCCGTTGCGGGAGAAGACGGTCTCCACCACGATCGCGCTGGTGACGGTCAGTCCGACCAGCACACCGAGGATCGTCATCGCCGGCAGGATCGCGTTGCGGAACGCGTGTCGCCACTGCACCGCCGCCCGGGACAGTCCTTTGGCTCGAGCGGTCACCACGTAGGCCTGGCCGAGTGTCTCGTCGAAGCTGCGCAGCAGCACCTGCGCCAGCAACGACGAGGTGAGCAGCGCGATGGTGATGGACGGCATCACCAGCGACCGCCAGCCGTCGACGCCGGTGGCCGGCAGCCAGCCGAGCCGGAAGGAGAGGAACTGGATCAGCAGCAGGCCGACGAAGAACTGGGGGAAGGACGCGCCGATCGACGGCAGCCGGCTCAGCACCAGCCGGGCCGGCCGCCAGCGGACATAGGCGGCGAGATAGGCCAGGCCGACACCGAACACCAGCGAGAGGGCGCCGGCGGTCAGGCTGAGGGCCAGGGTCGGGCCGAGGCGCTCGCCGATCAGCTGGGAGACCGGCACCTGCTTGGCGATGGACGTTCCGAAGTCGCCGTGCAGGAAGCCACCGAGCCGGGTGACGTACTGCTCCGGCACCGGACGATCCAGGCCGTAGCGGGCCATCGCGGCGTCCAGCTGGGCCGGCGTGAGCTTGTCCGTCTCGATGCCGGCCGCCCCCAGCTGGAGCGCGACCGGATCGCTCGGCAGCAGGTAGAGCACGACGAAGGTCAGGGTGTAGGCCGCCCAGAGCACGATCAGCGCCTGGGCGAGCCGGCCGAGGATGTACCGCCTCATTGCTGCTTCCAGACGTCGTTGAGCTTCAGGAACGACTCCGAGGTGAAGGCGAAGCCGTGGACGTTCTTGCCGACCCCGGCGTACTGCACCCGTTCGAAGACCGGGAAGGTGACGCCCTTGTCGATCAGCAGGCTCTGGAGGTCGGCGTAGGCCTTCTGGGTCTGGGCGGCGTCGGTGGTCCGGGTGGCCTGCGCGAAGAGGCGCTTGATCTCCCGCTTGGTCTCGGCGTCCGTGGCGTTCTCGGCGAGCGCCTTGGAGTTGGCCATATCCGGATCGAGGATGTACTGCAGGGCGCCCGGATCGGCCCGGGTGAAGTAGTTCTCGATCAGGTCGTAGTCGCCGTTGGTCAGCCGGGCCGGTCGCTCGGCGGCGGTGGTCACGTCCAGTTCGACCTCGATGCCGACCTGTTTGAGCTGGTCCTGGATCAGTTCGGAGCCGACGTTCCACTGCGCGACCGGAATGGTCAGGGTGAGCTTCTTGCCGTCCTTGACCCGGTAGCCGTCCGGGCCGGTCTTCCAGCCCGCCTGCTCCAGCAGCGCCTCGGCGGCCTTCGGATCGTGACGCAGCTTGTCGGCCTGGGAGACGAAGCCGGGCGTGGTGTTGTCGTAGGGGCCGGCCACGACCGGGTAGTCGGAACCGAAGATCGTCGCGGCGTAGCTCTCCAGGTCGAGCGCCTGGTAGATCGCTCTGCGCACGGTGGGGTCGGCCAGTGGACGTCCCGGTGAGACGTTGCCGTAGAACGTGTACGAGACGCCCGGCAGCGAGCGGGACTCGAGCTGGTCGCCCGACTTGGCGATCAGCTCCCGATCCTCCGCGGTGAACGGATTGCGCGGCCAGGCGATGTCGGTGGCGCCGCTGATGAGGTTCCCGGTGCGCACGCTGTCCTCGGCCACATAGCTGAACTTCACCTCGTCCAGATAGGGGGCCTTGGTGTTCTTCGACAGCGCCGATCCCCACGCGTAGTCGGGGCGCTTCTTCAGCGTGGTCAGCTCGTTCGGCCGGTAGCTCGTCAGGGTGAACGGCCCGGAGGCCACGTAGTCCCCGGCGCAACGCTGTTCGGCCGTCTTCTGGAAGGAGGCCGGGGAGATGATGGCCAGGTTCGTCGTCGAGGTCGCCTGGAGGAACGACGCGTTCGGCTGGGCGAAGACCAGTGTGACGGTCCGCGGGTCGACCACCTCGGCATGGTCGAACCCGGCGATGTAGCTCGCGCCGTACGCCGTGCCACCGGAGTCGACCGCGACCTTCTTGTTGCCGTCGAAGTTGGCCTTGACGGCCTCGGCGTCCAGCGGAGTCCCGTCGCTGAAGGTGACGCCGTCGCGGAGATGGAAGGTGTAGTTCAGACCGTCCGGGCTGATCTCCCACGACTCCGCCAGCCAGGGCTTGATCTCCCCGGTCGCCGGATCCTGGTCGGTCAGCGAGTCGGCGACATTGCGGATCACCGTGCGGTGCTCGATCCAGTAGGTCTGGAAGGGATCGACGCAGGCGAAGGCGGCGTTGTCGGGCCAGAAGGCCACCTTGAGCGTGCCGCCGGAGACGGGTGAGGACGCCGCCTCGCCCGCGTCGGCGGCCCGGCCGCTGCAGGACGAGACGACCAGGGCCGTGGTGGCGGCGGCCAGGACGGCGGTGGCCGATCTGAAGCGGGCGGAGGGGCGTCGCGTGATCATCGTTCGTGTCTTCCGTCTGGGGGCGGGATGGGGAGGATCGGGAGGTGCGGGGGACCCGGTCAGCCGAGGAGGCGTCGTCCGGCGGCGAGCAGGGCGGCGTCCTCCTGGGGCGGGTGGACGCGGATCGCCAGCACGTCGCGGAGGTGTCGTTCGAAGGAGTGATGCCGGGAGAGGGCCGGATTGCCGAGCGCGGCGACGGCCGTGTTGACCGCCGCGATCACCGACCGGGCGATCTGGATCTTGATCAGCGGCAGCTGTGCGAGGTGATCGGTGTCGCCGGCTTCGACCCGCAACAGCGCGCCGAAGAGCAGAGTCTCCGCCTGGGCGATCTGTGCGTCGATCTCACCGGCGACGGTTGCGATCCGGTCGGTCTGGGCGATCGGCCGGCCGAGGGCGGCCGGCACCCGATCGTGGGCGAAGGCGACCAGCGCGGTGCGCGCGGCGCGGGCCACCCCGATGTAGAGGGCCGGATGACCGAGGCTGGCGACCCCGGGAGTGGCCGCGGGGTCGCGGTAGACGCCGTCCGGACCGCGCGGGATCTCCACGAAGGCCTCGTCCGGCACCAGCACCTCGTCGTAGACGACGTCGTGGGTGTTCGAGGCGCGCAGTCCGAGGTGATCCCAGGTCTCGATCCAGCTGATGCCGGGCAGGTCGGCCGGCACCAGCACGTGGCCCACCCGTGGCCGGTCCGGGTCGGCGTTCCGTTCGACCGCCCGCGCCCAGACGACGTGGTAGGCCAGGCCCGGGCCGCCGGTCGCGTACGCCTTGCGGCCGGTGAGCAGCCAGCCGTCCGGCGTCCGGGTCGCGGTGGCGGCCGGCAGCCCCCCGCGAGCCGGGGCGCCCAGGTCCGGTTCCGCGCGCACCGCGTTGACCAGGGCCGGACGGCGGGCACCGATGGCGAGCAGGTCGAGGGAGAACTCCTCGGGCCAGTGCGGTTGCGCCGCCTGGGCCTGGTGGACGGCCAGGGTGTTGGCGGCGAGCAGCGCCACCGACGGGTCGCCCTCGCCGAGGGCGATCAGGATCCGGGCGGTCTCGACCGGACCGGTCTCCGCGCCGCCGTAGCGGCGGCCGACCGTCGCGGTCAGCAGCCCGGCCTGGTGGGCGGCCTCGATCCCGGCCCAGGGCAACGCGGCGCTGCGGTC
>JBDIAG010000193.1:0-7497 GCA_039812305.1 Actinomycetales bacterium
CCATCACCTCGGCGACCACCGTCATCGACCGCATGACGTTCGGCAACTCGATCCGTTCCATCCAGGCCGCCTGAGCGGCCACGACCCCTGGGAGAAACATCCATGACGATTGCCGTCGTCGGCGCCACCGGCCACCTGGGCCGGCTGACCGTCTCCGCCCTCCGCGAGCGCGACGTGCCGGCCGACCAGATCCACGCGCTCGGCCGCGACCGCGCCAAGCTCGCCGAGTTGGGCGAGCAGGGCGTCGCCACCTTTGCGATCGATCTCGACGACCCGGCCACCCTGACCGACGCACTGCGCGACGTGGAGGACGTGCTGCTCATCTCGAGTAGCGAGGTCGGCCGCCGGGTGCCGCAGCACCGGGCCGCCGTCGACGCCGCCGTCGCCGCCGGAGCACGCCGGGTGGTCTACACCTCGGCGCCGCAGGCCACGACCAGTCCTCTGGTTCTCGCGCCGGAGCACAAGGCCACCGAGGAGCTTCTCGCCGCCTCCGGGCTGGTCACCACGATCCTGCGCAACAGTTGGTACACCGAGAACCACCGGCCCGAGTTCGACGGCGCCCGCGCCACCGGCACCATCGCCAACAGCGTCGGGGCGCGACGTATCGCCAGCGCGCCGCGTGCCGACTTCGCCGAGGCGGCGGCGGTCGTGTTGACGACCGGTGGCCACGACGGCGCCGTCTGCGAGCTGAGCGGCGACGCCGCCTGGTCGTACGAGGAGTTCGCCGAGACCGCGGCCCGGGTTCTCGGGAGGCCCGTCACCTACCAGCCGATCACCCCCGACCAGGAGCGCGAGAACCTGCTGGCCGCCGGGCTCCCACCGGCGATCGTCGACATGCTCGTCGCCATCAACGGCGGAGCGCGCGACGGACTGCTCTCCCTGGTCACCGACGACTTGGCCCGCCTCCTCGGCCGTCCGACCACTCCGCTCGAGGACACCCTGCGCACGTGGGTGTGAGCCGGGACGGCGGTCGTCGGTAGAGCCGGACGACGGTCGTCGGTGGAGCCGGACGGCGCTCGTCGGTGGAGCCGGACGGCGCCGTGGGTGGGCTCACCCGCGGTGACATCGCGTGGGCTCGTGCGCGGTGATCCTGCGTCCGACCCGGCTGGTGATCCTGCGTCCGGTGGTGTGATCGCGCCCCCGGACGCGGGATCACCTGCCGCATCATCCGGCTTGATTGCGGCGGAGGGGTTTTCGCTCGTGGGCGACGAGCAGCAGCAGGACCAGCGTCCAGCCGATCAGGCCCGCCATGGCCGCCGCCGCGACATCGGGCGCCCAGACCCGCACCACATGCCAGGTCATGCCCAGCAGCCTCGGCAGCAGCGCCAGCAGACCGATCAGCAGGAGCGACGCCGCGACGAGGACGATCTTTCCCGGACGGCCACGAGGGCGCCGCAGACCCAGCCCGACGAGCGTCGCCAACGCCAGCGCCACCGGCACGAGAGCGACCCAGGGCAGGGCGGTCAGCAACGCATCGCCCGGTGCCGGGGTCGCCGGCTCGCCCCGATCCAGGCGATCGAGGTCGGCGGCCGCGGCCGCAAGGCTGGGCGCGCGACTCTCCGAGTAGCCGTTGGCCAGGACGACGACCGCCCGATCGTCCTGGGGCATCAGCATGATGTGGGCGAAGTACCCGGGAGTGGCGCCGGTGTGGTGCACGCGGGTCGTGCCGTCCCTGGCGTCGAGGCTCCAGCCGAGACCGTAGCCGTGCTTGTCGCCGGTCGGCACCTGCTCGCTCCAAACGATGGCGCGAGTCTCGGACGAGATCAGCCGAGCGGCAAGGTGGGCCCGGGCGTAGGCGACGAGATCGTCCAGGGTCGAGACGATGTAGCCGTACGGAGCACCCGACGGCTCCGGCCCGGGATCGTAAGCGGCCGGGATTCCCCACCACGGCCTGGACCCCGGCGGGACGGACACGGCCGGCCCGTCCGCGCGGGTGTCCGTCATCCCTGCCGGGCCGGTGATGCGCCCATTGAGTTCGTCCGCGTAGGAGTGGCCGGCCAGCCGCTCGATGAGCGCGCCGAGCACCAGGTAATCGGCGCTGTTGTACTGATACTGACCGATCCGGCCGGTGTGCTCGAGCCGCTGGGCGACCGCCGTCACGGTCTCGTCCACGCGGTACCGCTCCGAGACGGCCACGCCGTCGGCCGCGCTGTAGCCGGCGGTGTGATCGAGAAGTTGCCTGACCGTGGCATCGTGATCCAGCCAGGGCAGATGGGTCTGGGCCTTGTCGTCCAGCGTCAGCCGGCCCTCGTCCACGAGTTGCAGGACGATCGTGCTCGTGAAGGTCTTGGCGACGCTGCCGACGAGGAAGGGAGTGGTCGCCGTGACGGCATCACCGTCTCCGTCGTTGCCGAGCAGCCGAGTCTCGACATCTGCCCCGTCGACGATCGCCACCGCGACGCCCGGAAGCCGGTTGTCGTGCTGCCACGTATGCAGGTAGGCGTCGACGGACGGAGCGGCGGCCTCGGCGGGCGCCGAAGAGCCGGCGACGAGAAGCGTGATCAGGCTGCCGAGGGCGGCGAGACGTCGGATCATGCGACCACCATAGCAATATGACTGTACTTTTATTAGGCTTCACTCGTGCCCCGTACCGCAGACCACGAAGCCCGGCGCGTCCAGATTTGTCGTGGCGTCCGCCGTTGCGCCCTCGAGGTGGGCCTGCCGGCGGTCACCATGTCCGGCGCTGCGGGGGCGGCCGGGGTCTCGGTCGGCCTCGTGCAGCACTACTACGACTCGAAGGAGGCGTTGTTCGTCGACACCCTGGAGCGGGTGCTGGCCGACGTCCTGGCTCGGGTCATGCACGCCACCACGCTGGCGGAGCAGCGTCACGCCCGCATCGAGCACATGCTGGGCGCCGGCATCGAACAACTGCTGCCCCTGGACCCGAACCGGCGCGAGGAGGCGCACCTGCGCATCGCCTTCGCCGGGCTCGCCCTCGATCACGAGACGCTGCGCCAGCATCAGAGACGGTTCACCCGCACGCTGCAGGATGAGGCGGCGCGGGCCATCGGCAACGCCGTCGAGTGCGGCGAGATCCCCGACCCGAACGCGGTCGACCCCCAGCTCGAGGCCTACGCCCTGCTCTCCCTCACGGACGGCCTGTGCAGCCACCTGCTCATCGAGGCCACCCAGGACGACCTCGACCGCGCCCGCCGGGTGATCGCCACCCGCATGAGCGCGCTCTTCACCGGACCGTGCACGCAACACCGATCCGAACGCCCGCACCCGGATACGGTCGGATCTCCTTAGTTGTCCTCGCCGGCGCTTGCGAACGGCCGCTCGATCAACCAGGTATCCACGCGTTGACCGGTTATCGGCCGAGCAGCCAGCGATCCCCGGCCGCTCGACACCTACCTGGCCAACGCGCGAACAGGCGGCTGGATGCGAGGGGACCGAGGTGCCGGCCAGGGTGTTTGGCGCGCCCCGTGGCGTTCCGATCGGCGCGAACGGCCGCTCGATCAACCAGGTATCCACGCGTTGACCGGTTATCGGCCGAGCAGCCAGCGATCCCCGGCCGCTCAACACACACCTGGCCAACGCGCGAACAGGCGGCTCGATGCGACGGGGACCGGGGTGCCGGTCAGCCAGAACCGACTGGGGGCGGCGAACACGAGGCTGCCGCAGACGCCGAAACCCGGCCTGATAGTGCCATTCGGACAGCGTCACCGCGGGATATAGCCGAGGCGGCGAGTGCGGAGGTCAGCCGCGGACCGGAAGCGCCCGGAGCGCGATCGCCTGACTGGTCGCGAAAAGCGCGATGTCGACGGCGACGGTCAAGACCGCCACCACGATCAGCACGGTCGCAGCGGCCGCCGAGACGGAGCCCACGACGATCGCGGCGAGCACGTTCGCCGCCATCACCTGACGGAGGGCCAGACGCAGCGGCAGCCGGGAGAGCATCCACAACACGCCCACGGCCCACACCACCACGGCGATGCCGGCGGCCGCGATCACGGGTTGCGGAAGCGCGACTCCTCGGGCGATCCACTCCGAACTCACCGCGACGCCGGTGCCCAGCACCGCGCAATAGGCCGCATCGAGGCGAAGACTCCACCGTCCGAGCGCGTCACCGTTGATCTGTCGCATCGTCGTCCCCATCCCGAGTGGCTACGCACCCTACCGAGCGGCCCCCCGCGGCGGGAGGGCCGCTGACGACCAGGTCCTCGAGGCCCCGGAGCATCGAGCCATGGCAGCCCTGGCGTCTGATCCCGCAGGTGAACCTGCAGCCAGGGGCGTGATCACGACACCGCGTGCAGGTTCACGCGCACGTTCATCCGCGTGACGACAGGCATCCGCGTGATCATGGGCATCCGCGTGATCATGGGGTTGGCTGCACGGTCCCCGTCCCGTCCTCGCCGACGTCAGTGTCCCAGCACGGAACGCCCGCTGGCTGCGGGAGCGAGGTCGATCCGCCGGAACAGCTGGGCGTTGAACGCGACCACCACGGTGGACAGCGACATGAGCACCGCGTCCGGCACCGTTGTGCGTCTGGTGGTCACCGTGCGCCAGGTCAGGGCCGGGCGCCAGCTGATGGCCGTGCGCCTCGCGATGGCCGTGCCTGTGAACCGGCTAGTCGTGTTGGCGATGATCGCCGGACCGGCGGCGACTCTGCGTCTGCTCGTCCTCGGTCACGACTGCTCGCTGGCCGCGTTCGTCCTGGCCGGATACGTCATGGTTGCGCCCATGGTCATGGGCACTCGGGCCGGTCATGTGAATCCTGTCTCCCGATCGGGTTCATGTCGCGTCTGGAAACTCGGCTGCCTTCAGCCCTACCCGGCTGGGCATCGCCTATGCCGCCCAGCAGGCGGTCCAGTCGCCTCCAGTAGGTCAGTCAGACCCACTCACGGGGTCTACGAGAGCCAACTGGATACCCCCTATGGGTATTCCGCGGACCCGTCCGGGCTCTCGACAAGACCCCTGCGGCACGCTCGAATAGGTTCGTCCCCATGAAGACGATCGGCGTTCTCGGCGGGATGAGCTGGGAGTCCTCGCTGGCCTGGTACCGCCTGGCGAACGAACAGGTGCGGGACGAGCTGGGCGGCTATCACTCGGCAACGATCCTGCTCGACTCACTCGACTTCGCCGAGATCGAGGCGTTGCAGTCGGCCGGAGACTGGGCCGGCGCCGGTCGCCTGCTCGCCGAGCATGCCCGCGCTCTGGAGGTCGCGGGTGCGGGTGTGGTGGTGCTGTGCACCAACACGATGCACATCGTCGCGGACGAGATCGAAGCCGCGATCACCGTCCCGTTCGTGCACATCGTCGATGCCACCGCCGAGGCGATCACCTCCGCGGACCTCACGACGGTCGGCCTGCTCGGGACCGCCTTCACGATGGAACAGCCCTTCTATCGCGACCGGCTCGCCGCCCGCGGCATCACCGCGCTCGTCCCGGACGATACGGACCGCGCGACAGTGCACTCGATCATCTACGACGAACTGGTGCGGGGCGAGATCAACGACGACTCCCGCCGGCGATACCGGGAGACCATCGTCCGCCTCGTCGACGCCGGGGCGCAGGGCATCATCCTCGGCTGCACCGAGATCGAACTCCTTATCTCGGCCGAGGACTCCCCGGTACCCGTCTTCCCGACCACTGCCCTACACGTCCGCGCGGCCCTGCGGGCGGCCCGGAACGGAGATCCTCAACCATCCGGCCGGCAGACCCAAGGAGCTGCTTCGTGAATGCCACGAAGCAGCTCCTTGGGGGTCGGCGGATCATCTCCGGAGAGCTCTGTTGGCTCCCGGAGCCGGTGGCCGACGTATCTGGCCGACTGCTGCTGGATCTGAGTAGCAGGATCTGAGTAGCAGGATCTGGCGGGCCGGTCAGCCGCGGATGCTGAGGCCGCGGGTCTCCCGCAGCGCCCAGGTGCTGATGAGGCTCACCCCGGAAAGCAGGGCCAGCATCGCGCCGATGGCCCAGGCGCCGTAGGCGGCGAGCAGGCCGCTGGCAACCAGCGGAGGTACTGCGCCGCCGAGGATTCCGGCGAGGTTGAACGACAGGCCCGCACCGGTGTACCGGAAGCGGGTCTGGAACTGCTCGGGGATGAACGAGGCGATCGGACCGTAGGTGATGCCGAGGATGCCGAACGTGCCCATGATGCCGACGACCAGCAGCACCGGGGAGCCGGTGTCGAGCAGGGGCATGACGATGAACGACCACGGCACCGCCAGGACGAACCCGGTCAGGATGATCGGCCGCCGACCCCAGGCGTCACACCGGGCCGCAGACAGCGCAGTGAAGATCAGCATGGCGACGGCGCCGAGCGCGCCGGCAAGCAGGACCAGTGAGCGCGAGTGGTGCAGGGTGCTACTGGCGTAGCCGGTGAGATAGGTCCCGCCCATGAAGCTGAAGGTGAACACGCCGACCATGCATCCGGCGGCGAAGACGACCTCTTTGGCTTGGTTGCGGAACAGGTCTCCCAGCGGCACCTTGGGAACCTCGTGAGTGTCCTTCTCTTCCTTGAAGACGGGCGTTTCCTCGATGTTCAGACGGACGTACAGCGCGACGGCGACAAGGACAGCGCTGAACAGGAACGGCAGTCGCCAACCCCAGGCCAGGAAGGCGTCGCTGGTCTCGCCGACGGTGATGTTGACCGTGAGGAAGATCAGGTTGGTCAGCAGCAGGCCGGCACCGACACCGAGCTGGGGGAACATCCCCCAGAAGCCGCGCTTGTCCTTGGGTGCGTACTCGGCGCTGAGCAGGGCGGCACCCGCCCATTCCCCGCCGACCGCGAACCCTTGGGTGAAGCGCAGCAGAACAAGCAGAACCGGGGCGAGGACTCCGACGACCGCGGCGGGCGGGATGAGACCGACCGCGACCGTGGACAGACCCATGATCAGCAGGGTGGCCACGAGGGTGCGTTTGCGGCCGATTCGGTCTCCGAAGTGGCCGAAGATGGCGGCACCGACAGGACGAGAGAAGAACGCGACGCCGAAAGTGGCGAAGGAGAGCAGGGCGGCGATGGTCGGTGTCTGTTCCGGGAAGAACACCTTGGGGAAGACCAGGGCCGCGGCCGTGCCGTAGATGTAGAAGTCGTAGTACTCGATGCCGGTGCCCACAAAGCTGGCGAAAGCCACTCGGCGCATGGTCTTCCGGGTCGGGGGCGGCGGGGCGCCCCGCTCGATTTCGGCGCTGCTCATGTCGTGCATCTCCTTTGATGTCGGATGGTGTGCCAAGGGGGCCGGGTAGGCCGGCGGGAAGGCTCGGTCACGAGCCGGGGAGCATGGCCACCTCGGCGTCCCGGCGAGAATGTGGTGGATCCGGGGGAAACGGATCTCTGATGGTGTCCGGCCGGCTGGATGCGAGCCGTCCAGCCGGCCGGCCCTGAAGGTGGTCAGTCCTTGACGAGTGCGGTGATCTCCTCGACCACCTTTCGAACGTCGGGGACGACGGCGGTTTCTTGTGTTTGGGTGTAGGGGATGGGGGTGCGGGCGCCGCCGAGGCGGCGGGGGGCGGTTTTCAGGTCGTTCCAGAGGTGGGTGGTGAGTTGGGCGGTGA
>JBDIAG010000194.1:0-7468 GCA_039812305.1 Actinomycetales bacterium
CGTCCTGCTGCAGCATCAGCCACATCGCCTCGACGTAGTCGCCGGCGAAGCCCCAGTCGCGCTTGGCGTCGAGATTGCCCAGGCTGATCTGGTCCTGCAGGCCGAGCTTGATTCGCGCGACCGCGCGGGTGACCTTGCGCGTCACGAATTCCGGTCCGCGGCGGGGGGATTCGTGATTGAAGAGAATGCCCGAGCTGGCGTGCATCCCGTAGGACTCGCGGTAGTTGATCGTCATGTAGTGGCCGTAGGTCTTGGCGACGCCGTACGGCGAGCGCGGCCACAACAGGGTCGCCTCCGACTGCGGCACCTGCTGCACCTTGCCGAACATCTCCGAGGAGGAGGCCTGGTAGAAGCGGACCTTGGACAGGTCGTCGCCGCAGTAGAGCCGGACGGCGTCGAGCAGGTTGAGCACGCCCATCCCGGTGACGTCGGAGGTCACGTGGGCGTTCTCCCACGAGTAGGCGACGAACGAGATCGCGCCGAGGTTGTACACCTCGTCGGGCTGCGACCGGTTCAGGGCTCGCAGCAGGCTGTACATGTCCACCAGGTCGCCGGTCAGCAGCGTGACGTCGGGCACCGTGGCACGGACCAGATCGGCCTTGGGGTTGTTCTGGCCACGGATCAGGCCGTAGACCTCGTACCCCTTGGAGAGTAGTAGTTCGGACAGGTAAAGACCGTCCTGCCCGGTGATGCCGGTGATCAGTGCCCGCTTCATCCTTGCCTCTCACTCGGAAGCTCCGCGCCCGGACGCCTCTGGTTCGTATCAGATCGCCCACAGCATAGGGGGCGGTGGTGACAATTGCCGACAGGTCCTCCGAACGTGTCAGCGTTTCCAGCGGGCCTTCGCCCACTCGCCCTGACTGCCGCAAGACCGCGTCGCGAGTCTTCGGCTCAGTCCAGGCCGATCAGCCGGGCCCGAATCGGCAGCGGACCCACCGTGGAGTCGTCACCGGGCACCTGGAACTGCATCGCCGCCGGCAGCCGGTGGATCTCCCCGCCTCCGTAGTGGGCCAGCGCGGCGTGCAGGTGGTACTGGCCCGGGCCCAGGTACACCTCCGACAGGGCGAACTCGACGGTGTGCCGGCCGGGGTCGACATCGGGCATCCGCTCGCCGAGCAGCTGGGTGTGGGTGCCCCACAGCGACTGCCCGCCCAGCCCGTCGACTCCGATGCCGAGCATCCACTCCTGCAGCCCGGTCTCGGTCTCGAAGTCGACCCGCAACCGGTACCGCTCGCCGTTGCGCATCTCGTGGGTCGGCTCGCCCCCGCCATTCAGCAGGGTCACCCGCTCCACCTCGCCGATCGGCCGGGCGGGCAGGACGGGGCTCACCGACTCGGCCTCCTGCCGCCGCTCCGCCTCCTGCCGCCGTTCGGCCTCCTGCTGCCTCTCGGCCTCGAGATCGGCGATCCGGATCTCCTCGAAGTCGGCCCGCAGCCGGCCGGCGGCCTCGCGCGGCTTGCCGTCGAAGACCAGCTCACCCTGCTCCAGGACGAGTGCCCGGTCGCACACCTCGATCATCTGGTCCAGCGCGTGGGTGACCAGGACGATGGTGCGGCCCTCGCGCTGGAAGGCGCGGATCCGGTCCATGCACTTGCGCTGGAAGGGCTCGTCGCCGACCGCGAGCACCTCGTCCACCAGGAGGATGTCGGGGTCGACGTGCACGGCGACCGCGAAGGCCAGCCGGACGTACATGCCCGAGGAGTAGAACTTCACCTGGGTGTCGATGAACGCCTCGATGCCGGAGAACGCCACGATCGCGTCGAAGTACTGGTCGACCTGCTTGCGGGAGAGCCCGAGGATGGCCCCGTTGAGGTAGACGTTCTCGCGTCCGGTCAGATCCGGGTGGAAGCCGGCGCCCAGCTCCAGCAGGGCGGCGACCCGGCCGCGCCGGCGCAGCGTCCCGGAGTTCGGCCGCAGGATGCCGGCGACCACCTTGAGCAGGGTGGATTTGCCGGATCCGTTCGGCCCGATCAGGCCGACGGTCTCGCCGGCGTGGAACCCCGCCGACACGCCCCGCAGGGCGATGAACTCCTCCCGGTGCCGGCGCGAGCGGGACAGGTTGACCGCCCGCTCCTTGAGCGACTTGTCCTTGCGGATGACGAATCGTTTGGAGACGTCCTCGACCTCGATCACCACGGGTGCACTCATCACAGCTCCTGCGCAAAGTCGCCGGAGAGGCGCTGGAACACCCGCTGGCCGATCACCAGCAGGACCAGGCCGAGCGCCAGCATGATGAACAGCCGCAGCACCAGATGGGCCGGCTGGGGGTCGGCGTCGCCGCCGACCCAGAACGTCCGGTGGAAGCCGAGGATCGCGACCGCGATCGGGTTGAGCAGGTAGATCTCCTGGAGGAGCGGACTGGCGACCTGGCTGACCAGCTTCCACGAGTACACCACCGGGCAGGCCCAGAACCCGATCATCAGGAAGATCTCGACGAGGTACTGGACGTCGCGCAGATACACGTTGAGGGCGGCCAGGATGAATCCCAGCCCGGTGGCCCAGGTGAGCACGACCGCGACCGCGAGCGGCGCGTACAGCCAGCGCAGGCCGAGCGCGACGTCGGCGAGCGCGGCGGTGGCCACCACCAGCACCACCAGCTGGATGGCGAAGTTGAACAGGGCGGAGCCGACGCTGGCCAGCGGGAAGACCTCCAGCGGGAGGTCCACCTTCTTGACCAGGCCCTCGTTGGACAGGATCGAGGCGGTGCAGCTGGACATCACCTCGGTGGTCAGCTGCCACAGGGTCAGCCCCATGAACAGGTAGACCGCGAAGTCGTCGATCGAGCGCTCGGCCCCGAGGAACTTGCCGATCGCGATCCAGTACACCAGCAGCAGGGAGAGCGGCCGGATCAGCGTCCACAGGAAGCCGAGGGAGCTGTCCTTGTACCGGACCTTCAGCTCGCGGCGCACCAGCAGGTCGAGCAGTTCCCGGTAGCTGACGACCCGGCGCAGCTGCGCCATCGTGCCGACCCCGCGGGCGCTGGTGATGGCGACCAGTGGCTGCTTGCTCAGGTGTTCGGCGCGGGACTGCGCCTCGACACTGCGCCGCGGCCCGTCGCCTTCGCTCAAGATCGTCCTCGCAGGATCACCGCTGGGTTCGAAGTCACGGCCAACGACGATACCCCACCAGATCGGGACGACCGGGGATTACCGGCGTGCGTCACCGGGCCCTCACCGCTCCCCCACGTGTTGCTGCCGCCTCGTTCACCGCGGCGAGCACGTCGCGGGCGGCGGTGTGCCAGCTGAAGTTCGCCAGCTGCGCCCTGCCCCGGGCGATCAGCTCCTCGCGCAGGGCGGGATCGTCGAGCAGCCGGGCGATCTCGGACGCCATCGGCGCGCCGTCCGGGACCATCAGCGCCGCGTCGCCGGCGACCTCGGGGATCGCGGAGTTGTCGTAGCAGATCACCGGGCAGTCCTGGGCCATCGCCTCCAGGATCGGCAACCCGAACCCCTCGTACCTGGACGGGAACACGAACGCCCGGGCGTGCGCGTACAGCGACGGAAGCTCCTCGTCGGCGACGTAGCCGGGGGTCTGCACGGCGGCCGCCACCTCGGGGTGGGACTGCAGGAAGTCGGGCCAGCCCATCAGACGCAGCGGCTCCTCCAGGCCGAACTCCTGGCCGACCAGCACCAGCCGCAGATCCGGGTGGCCGGGCAGCAGCTCGTCGAGGTCGGCCAGCAGCCGCATCACGTTCTTGCGCGGGTCGACGCCGCCGACGTAGAGCAGGTACGGACGCTCCCGCAGACCGAGGCGATCCAGCGCCGCGTCGCTGCGCTCGGCGGAGCCGGCCGGGACCGCGGCCGGCAGGACGACCCGCACCGGGTTCTTCGGTCGCGACTCGATCAGCCGCAGATAGTCGCGGCGACTGGACTCCGAGATCGCCACCACCACCGCCGCCCGGCGATACCAGGCGAGCGAGCGCCGGTAGCGCACCGCGTGATTGCCGCGCTGGATCTGCTGCAGCACCCACTTCCGCCCGAGGGGCAGCTTCTCCGCGGTGTACGGGAACAGCAGCGGGATGGCGTCGAGGAAGACGGCCACGGTGGGCACCTTCGCCGGGATGCCGCCCCACGGGTCGCATTGCAGCAACACGTCGACATCGGCGCGATCCGCGGGCACCAGGGCCCTCGGCCGGGCCACCAGCCACAGGTACCGGATGCCGGCGAGTCGCTGCGCGGGCACCTCGATCACCCGGGCGTCGGGGAAGCGGGCCGCCAGCGCGTCCGGAACCGGCTCACCCGGCTCGCCGTAGAAGACGAACGAGGGACGATCGCCGGGCCCCTCCGCGAGCGCGTCGGACTGCTCCTGGAGAACATCGGCCAGGGCGAGCAGCAGGGACCGGGTGAACATGCCGATGCCCCGATACCGGTTCTCGTTCTGCAGCGGACGGACGTCCACCCCGATCCTCATCCGCCGAACGATACCCGGCGGATGGGCCCAGGGTTCGGTGCCGAGCGGCCGCGTACGGCCCGGCGACGCTCCGGCAGGAGTATTTGTGTTGCTGAGCAACCGAAACACTCCTCGTGAGACGTCCAGCCCCCGGCATCGGGCGCAGAAGTCTGCATTTCGCACCCCTC
Organism: Actinomycetales bacterium; assembly: GCA_039812305.1. Lineage (GTDB taxonomy): Bacteria > Actinomycetota > Actinomycetes > Actinomycetales > CAWJMD01 > JBDIAG01. The sequence continues at coordinate 4,578 of JBDIAG010000194.1, forward strand.
TCCTAGACTTGCCCGCACACGACCGGCGGAGAGGTGTCAGAGTGAGTGGGTTGCGGGTCGGCATCGATGCCACTCCGCTGGTGGGTCGCTACACGGGCGTGGCGCGCTACGTGCACGAGGTGTGCTGGCAGATCGCCGCCTTGCCCGAGGCTCCCGAGCAGATCCTGACGCTGTTCAGCCGGCCGCATCCGCTGCCGTCGCCGCTGCCGAGACGAACCCGGCCGGCCCGCCGCACCGCCCCGGCACGCATCCTGCATCCGCTGTGGAAGGGCATCGGCCGTCCGCGGGCCGAATGGCTGACCGGCCCGGTGGACGTGTTCCACGGCGGCAACTACATCGTGCCCCCGGTGCGTCGGGCCGCCACCGCCGTCACCATCCACGACCTGACGTTCCGGCACTATCCGGAGATCCTGACCCCGGCCTCCCGCCGCCTCCTGGCCGATCTGCCGCGACGCGTGCTGGGTTACGACGCGGTCTTCACGGTCAGCCAGGCCGTCGCCGACGAGGTCGTCGCGGAGCTGGGCGTGGCCCGGGAGCGGGTCGTGGTGGCTCCCAACGGCGTGGACCGCTCCTGGTCGCTGGCCCGACCGCCGAGCGCGTCGCAGAGTGCGCGGCTCGGGCTGCCGGAGCGCTACCTGCTGTTCGTGGGCACCAGTGAGCCGCGCAAGAACCTGGCGACGCTGCTGGCCGGCTACCGGCAGGCGCGCGCGGCGGACCCGGACCTGCCGGACCTCGTCCTGGTGGGGGCCAAGGGCTGGGGCGAGCAGAGCGAGCTGCCGCCCGGGGCGCGGATGCTGGGCTACGTCTCCGACGAGGATCTGCGCACGACGGTGGCCGGCGCCGTCGCGGTGTGCTCGCCCTCGCTGTACGAGGGATTCGGTCTCCCCGTGCTGGAGGGCCTGGCCACCGGACGGCCGGTGCTGGCCAGCGACATCGCCGCCCACCGCGAGGTCTGCGGTGGGCAGGCCGAGCTCATCCCGCCCAGGGACGTCGACGCCTGGTCGCAGGCCCTCCTGCAGGCGTCCTGGGCGCCGGAGGAGCCGTCGGCCGAGTCGATCGCGGCCCGCCGGGCGGCGGCCGAGCCCTACACCTGGGAGCGCAGCGCGCGCATCCACCTGGACACCTACGTCGGCCTGGCCTAGGCGACTGCTGGCATACTCGGGCACCCTGGGCAGCGGGCGCCCCTGGTGGACGGAAGGCGGTTGATGCGGCGTGGCATCCCGACGCGTCCTGCAGTTCTCGCCCTACCCGATCGTGGAGCCGATCACCGGGGGCCAGAAGCGCGCCGCGGCGGTCGCCCGAATGCTGGGACGCGTCTTCGACTCGGTCACCTCGGCAAGCGTGATGATCGGCCTGGATCATCGCCACCACGGTTCGCACGACATCGGCGTGGGAGCCGGCGTCGTCGCTGCCGCGCTCCGCTCGGGTCATCCGGATCTGGCGGTGGGGCGGGCGATCGTCGAGGACCGCACGGTGGCGGGCCGGGTCACCCGGCTGCTCGAGCGCGTCCGGCCGGAGATCCTCGTCCTGGAGCATCCGTTCGCGTACGCCGGGCTCAAGCCTCTGCTGCACCGGGTCGGGCTGAGACCGGTCATCGTCTACGACGCCCACAACCTCGAGGCGAACATGCGACGCGAGGCGTACGCGGGCGCGCCGAGTGCCGCGGACGAGGAGGCCCTGTCGGCGATCGAGGCCCTGGAGCGCGAGCTGGCCGCCACCGCGGAGGTGGTGGTCGCCTGCACCGAGGCGGACGCCGACGTGCTGCGCGGCTGGGGCGCCGACCCGATTCTGGCGGGGAACGGGATGGACGCGCCGGCGACCACCCCGGCCGCTCTGGAGAGCTGGCGCAAACGGCTGCGCCGCGACGGGGTGACCCACACCGCGGCCTTCGTCTCCTCCGCGCATCCGCCGAATGTGGACGGGCTGCTGACCATGGTCGGCACCGGGCTGGGATTCCTGCCCTTCGACACCCGGCTGGTGGTGGCCGGCAGCGCCGGTGAACGGCTGGGACAGGTGCTGCCGCGCGAGCCCGCCCCGGATCGCTGCCCGCACCTGGGCAGTGTGACGTTCTGGCGTCGCGTCCTGGACTGCGGCCGGGTGGACGAACCGACCCTGGGCGCCATCCTCCGGCTCAGCGACGTCATCGTCCTGCCGGTCACCCACGGGGGTGGCTCCAATCTCAAGACCGCGGAGGCGATCCTGGCCGAACGTCCCGTCGTCGCCACGCGTCGGGCGTTGCGCTCGTTCGAGCAGTTCGGCGACTTCCCCGATGTCTACGTCCGGGACGACCCCGCCGGGTTCCGGGCCGCCATCCTGGCGGCGATGACCGACCGGGTGGCGCCGCGTACCGAGTCCCAGCGGCTGCTCACGCGAGAACTGTTGTGGCAGTCGCGGTTGAGCGCTTTCGAGACGGCGATGAGGCACCTGTGACGACGTGGTTCGACCTGACCGACCTGAGCGTGCACCGCGGCAGCGTCGGAGGCATCGAGCGGGTGCAGTACCACGTCATCACGGAGTACCTGGCGCAGGCGCGCGCCGACGCCGCAGCGGCCGAAGAGGTCGGCTTCTTTCGCTTCGACGAGACCCATCGGCGATTCGTCGTGACCGACTTCGAGACCGTGCGGGCGCGTCTGGAGGCCGACGCGATCACCATCGAACCGGACACGCTGTCGGCCGGCGCGCTGCGGGCGCGAGGCCTGATCCGGCGGTACGTGCCGGAGCCCGTGGCGCGATCCCGGTGGCTGCGGCGCGCGGCCCGCGGCGGCCTTCGCCGAGGGCGACACGGTCTGGCCACGGTGCGGCAGACCGCGAGCCGGACCGTGGCCCGGGCCGGCTTCGCCACGGCCGGGCAGCCGCTGCGCCTGGCCGCCGGGGACACCATCGTCGTCCTC
>JBDIAG010000195.1:0-7460 GCA_039812305.1 Actinomycetales bacterium
ACATCACCAGCACCCGGTGGGCCATTCCGGCGACCACCCCGAGGTCGTGGGTGATGAGGATGATGGCGGCGCCGACCGCCTCCTTCACCTCGATCAGCTTCTCCAGGATCTGCGCCTGGACGGTGACGTCGAGCGCGGTGGTCGGCTCGTCGGCGATGATCACGTCCGGGTCGTTGATGACGGCCATCGCGATCATCGCCCGCTGCCGCATGCCGCCGGAGAACTCGTGCGGATAGTTGCGCAGCCGGGCCGTCGGCTGCGGGATCCCGACCAGGTCGAGCATCTCCGCCGCGCGAGCCAGCGCCGCCTTCTTCGAGAGCGCCTGGTGGCTGCGGACCGCCTCGGCCAGCTGCTCGCCGATCGTGTGGACCGGGTTCAGAGCGGTCATCGGATCCTGGAAGATCATCGCGATCTTGCGACCCCGCAACGAACGCTGTTCGGCCGCGGACATGGTGAGGATCTCCCGGCCGCGATAGCGGATGCTTCCACCGATCCGGGCACCCCGGGGCAGCAGGCCCATCACCGCCATCGACGACACCGACTTGCCGGAGCCAGACTCGCCGACGATGCCCAGCACCTCGCGCTCGCGCAGGGTGTAGCCGACCCCGCGGACGGCCTGCACGATCCCGTCCTCGGTCTGGAAGGAGACCGTCAGATCGCGCACGCTCAACACCTCGGACGAGCCGCTGACGTCGGCCACCCCGCCCCATCCGGAGGTCACCCGCACGTCGTCGGTCGACTGCTCGATCGGGTGGTCGGCCACGGACGCCGGGTCGGTGGCAGCCGGCCCGGTGATGAGCTCGGTCGGATCGAAGGTCATCAGGCCCGCACCCTCTGCTGTCGGGGGTCGTAGGCGTCCCGCAGACCGTCCCCGATGAAATTGACCGACAGCGCGATGCCGACGATGAACAGACCCGGCCACCAGAACAGCCACGGGCGGGTCTGGAAGGCGTCTTGATACTGGTCGATGAGGGCGCCGAGCGAGGTGTCCGGAGGCCGGACGCCCAACCCGAGGAAGCTCAACGACGTCTCCAGCAGGATCGCCGAGGCAACCGCCAGCGTCGCCGAGACGATGATGACGCCGAGGGTGTTCGGCAGGATGTGCTTGACGATGATGCGCCAGGGGCCGGCGCCGAGCGCGCGCGCGGCCTCGACGAACTCCTTCTCCCGCAGCGCCAGGATCTCGCCGCGCACGATGCGGGCCAGTCCCATCCAGGTGATGACGCCGAGGACGACGGCCAGGAAGAAGATTCCGCTGTTGCCGAACCGCTTGCCGAGGACGGCCGCGATCACCAGGGTCGGGATCGTGATCAGCACGTCGGTCAGCCGCATCAGCACCGCCTCGACGGTGCCGCGGAAGTAGCCCGACATCGCGCCGACCAGGGTGCCGACGACGGTGGCGACCAGGCCCACCACGAAGGCGATGATCAGCGAGCGTTGGGTTCCGCGCATCGTCAGGGCGAAGAAGTCGACGCCCTTGTTGTCCTGACCGAACGGGTGGTTCCCCCAGCTCAGCCCGTCACCGTCCAGCCAGGGGACGAGGTCGATCGTCGGCACGCCGCGGTCCTGAACCGGCATCGGCTGGGTGTAGCTGTGCGGCCACCAGCCGGGCACCGGCCCGAAGCCGATCGAGCTGAACGCGAGCACCATGATCGCGACCAGCACGACCAGCGAGATCATCGCCGCCCGGTGGCGGAAGAATCGGCGCCGCACGAGTTCGGCCTGGGTGCGGGGCTGGATCGACAAGCCCTGGGCCGCCGCGCTCGACTCGGCCGGCTCGGGCCGAGTCGGCTCACCGGTGCGGGGCCGGCCGGGGACGCGCTTGGAGAGCAGTTTCATGACAGCCGGATCCTGGGGTCGAGGTAGGCGTAGACGATGTCGGCGATCATGTTGAAGATCACCACGGCCCCGCCGGTGACCAGGAAGAAGGCCATCACCGGGTCGGGGTTGACGTCTCCCAGCGCGGTGATGAACAGCCGGCCCATCCCGCTCCAGGCGAAGACCGTCTCGGTGATGATCGCCCCACCGAAGATGGCGGCGAAGTCGTAGGCCATCAGGGTGGTGACCGGGATCAGGGCGTTGCGGAACGCGTGCCGCATGACCACCGTCCGCTCGGTCAGGCCTTTGGCCCGGGCCGTCCGGATGTAGTCCTGGTTGAGCACCTCCAGCATCGACGAGCGGGTGTAGCGGGTGTACTGGGCGAACGAGATGAGGATGAGGGTGATCGTCGGCAGGATGATGTGGGTCTGGTTGTCGAGGTAGGCCAACCAGAAGTGGTCTCGGCCGAGGAAGTTGGGCGTCTCGGAGCCGACCGTGAAAATCAATCGGCCGTTGACCATGCGCAGGTACCCGGGCACGGCACGCAAGACGTGGTCGACGAAGATCAGCGCGCCGGTGAGGTAGCCGGTGAGCAGGCTGACCCGGATCGTCGCGCCGCGGTCGAGGCCTCCCATCAGCCAGCCGAGACCGGTGCAGACGACCGCGGTGATCCCGATCAGCGCCAGGATGTGCCACCAGGTCGGGTTGATCAGCACCGGGCCGGTGGCGAAGTAGGCGACGACCCCCAGGGCCGCCGTCAGGAGAGCGCAGTAGAGGACGTTGCGGCGCGCCAGCCCGGTCGTCACCGCGGTGGCCGCCAGGCCGGCGACGACCCCGCCGAGCGCGACCATCCCGACGCCGAGAGCGGGGTTGGCGAACCACCTGACCAGGGACAGGTACTGCAACACCGCGACCGTGGCCACGAAGACGACACCGAAGACGAGCAGGCGACGGCGCCGGTCCCCCGCCACGACCGCCTGCCAGAACAACGCGACGACGAGCGCCGACCCCACCGACACCGGGAGCCCGATCACCGGGTCGCGCAGCCAGGTGTTGAACTGGATGGCCCCGAACTGCTTGAGCAGGACGGCCACCCAGAACACCGGCAGGGAGAAGAAGACGAACGAGGCGAAGGTGATCGAGTAGTCGAAGCCGCTGTACTGCCGCAGCGCGGAGACGATACCGACGATCACGCCGAGGATCACCGCCGTGAGCGCCGCGGTGACGACGAGCCTCATGGTGGAGTCGAGGGCGATCACCAGCAGCGCGCCGACGTCCTGACCGGCGTTGTTCGTACCGAAACTGCCGGGGATGCCCGGCACGACGAAGCCGAGCATCCCCTTCAGCCAGATGAAGTAGCGCAGGAACGGGTTGACGTCGAGGTGCAGCAACTCACTGCGACGGGCCATCCGGGCGGCCCGGGTCTGGTCGTTCGTGATACTCGACAGGCTGGCGAGCGGGTCGCCCGCGAAGCAGGTCAGAACGTAGACGACGTAAGTGGCCGCCAGCAGGACGAACACCGAGATGAACAGCCGCCTGACGATGAAGGCGATCATGCCGATGCCTCCCGTCAGAGCCTCAGCTCTTCACCGCCCACTGCTGCACGTTCCACTCGACCCCGGTCTGCGCCGGCTGGTAGCTGACACCGGTGACGTCGGAGCTGTGCGCGACCACGCCCGGCCACGCGAACAGCGGAATGGTCGCCAGATCCGTCCACAGCTGCTTGTCGATGTTGCGGAACAGCTCGCGCTGCTGATCCGGGTCGGTCGACTGCTCCAGCTGGGTCAGCCACTGGTCCACCTGCGGGTTGGAGTAGTGGCCCTTGTTCTGGCCGCCGTTCGTCATGTAGATGGCGGTGTTGCCGGTCACCAGCGAGGAGCCGCTCCAGGCGAACAGCGCGACGTCGAAGTTGCCGGCGTCGAGGCCGCCGCCGTCGTCGTGGAAGGTGGTGCTGCCGGAGTCCACCACGTTGAAGCCCACCTTGTCGCAGGAGGCCTTGATCAACTGGGTGGTGTCGGTGCGGCGCTGGTTCGGGTCGATGTGCCCGAGGCGGACGGTGACCGTGGGCCGTCCGGCCATCAGCTTCGTCGCCTCGGCCAGGTTCGGCTTGTCGTACTGCTCGGCGCCGAGCGTCGAGGCGTACTCGTCGTAGCCGGCCTGGAACGGGAAGAGCAGCCGGGACTCGAGGACCTTGGCATCCGGATTCACCGGCTTCACCAGCTTCTCGACGATCTCGTCGCGCGGCACGCACAGGGCGAACGCCTTGCGCAGGGTCTCGTCCTTGAACTGCCCGTTGAAGTTGAAGGTCAGGTGGTCGTAGGTGAACTCGTCGCCCTTCAGCACGGTGATCTGGTCTCCGGCCTTGGCGAGCTGGTTGAGCACGTCCGGGTTCGGCTGCGGCTCGGCGACCTGGATCTCACCGTTCTGCAGCGCCTGGGCCTGACCCTGCTGCGGGATGAACCGGATCACGATCGTGCCGGCCTTGGGCTTGGCACCCCACCACTTCGGGTTCGCCTTGAGCGTGATGGACTCGCCGGCCTTCCACGAGTCGATCTGATAGGGCCCCGAGGACGGGATGATGTCCTTCTTCAGCTCGCCCGGGGAGAACGACCAGGCGGTGTTCCAGAAGTCGGCGATCTTCTTCAGATCCGCGGCGTTGTTGTCGGTCACCGCGTCGATGACCGAGGCGACGCCGGTCTCCCGCTCGATCACGTGCGCCGGCATGAGCTGCTGGGTCGGGCCGCCGATGCCGGCGATCCAGTCCGCGAAGGGCTCGTTGTAGACGATGGTGAACTTCTTGTCGCCGGCCGCGCACTTCGGCTGCTGCATCTTGTCGAAGCCGGAGGTGCTGGCGGGGTCGAACCCGGCGTCGGGGAACTTGCCGGACTGGGCGGCCCACTGCAGCACGACGTCCGAGCAGTCGATCGGGGTGTCGTCGGACCAGATCGCCTTGTCCGAGATCGTGTACTCGACGGTCAGCGGCGAATCGCTGGTCTTCTCGTAGCTGCCGAAGTCGGAGAGCTTCTTCACGTCGCCGTGGTCGCCGAACTCCCAGAAGGACGGCAGCACCTGGTTCAGCACGATCTGGTTCTTGGTCGTGGCGTTGCCCGACGTGCTGTTGTTGTACGCGCTGAACTCCTGCTCGTAGCCGGCGGTGATGACCGTCGTCTCGCCGGTGTCGGTGCTCGTGTCGGAGCTGCTACCGGTGCTGCACGCCGATAGGAGCAACGCCCCTCCGGCCAGCGATGCCAGCGCTCTGGCTGCTGGGTGCCTGACCTTCACTAAGTTCCTCCCGTGATCGGGCGCGCCTGCTGAACGCACAGATACCTCACACCTCACACCAGCCGGACGAGCCTTAGCAAGCAAGGTCACAAGGGCGTTACCGGACTGAAACGAACAGTTCATACCTGCAGCCCCCAATGGTACGTTGCGGCCCGGATACTCCTGGCATGTTGGCGGAATCTCTCCGCCCAGGAGGGCGAAAAAGGCACCATCTGGGCCAGGAGGGGGACCCGCCGCCGGCCGAGCAGCCGGCAGTTCGCGCGTTGACCAGTTACCGGCCCAGCAACCGGCGATCGCTGGCCACTCGGCCGATAACCGGTCGATGCGCGAGTGCCTGGTCGGATGCGGCCCGAATCGCGGCCGGCCCACGGCGGGATTACCGGTCGAATCCGGACGTGGCCCAGCCTGGTACCCGCCCGCTCAGAGGCGCGCCAGGGCCCGGGGACGGGGTGGCTGCCAGAGTCCCCGGCGCGCCAGTTCGGGCAGGACGCCCTCACCGAACCAATAGGCCCCCTCCAGGTGCGGATAGGCGGAGAGCACGAACTCGCTGACTCCGACTCCCGCGTACTCCTCGATGCGGTCGGCGACCTCGTCGTGACTGCCGACCAGAGCGGTGCCCGCGCCACCGCGCACCAGGCCGACGCCGGCCCAGACGTTGGGGTGGATCTCGAGGTCGTCCGTCCTGCCGCCGTGCAGCGCGCGCATCCTGCGCTGGCCCTCGGACTCGCTGCGCCGCAACCCGTTCTGCGCCTCGTCGATCGCCGACCGCGACATCTCGGAGAGCAGCCGGTCCGCCTCGGCCCACGCCTCCTGTGCGGTGTCGCGGGTGATCGTGTGGAATCGGATGCCGAAGCGGATCGGTCGCTCGACGGTGTCGCGGCCACGGGCCCGGGCCAGCTCACGGATCCAGGCGATCTTCTCGGCGACCGCGGCCGGCGGCTCACCCCAGGTCAGGTAGACGTCCGCGTGATCGGCGGCGACCTCTCCGGCCGCCGGTGACGACCCACCGAAGTAGATGTCCGGCACCGGATCCGGGATCTTCTCCAGCGACGCACCGGCCACACTGAGGTGCTCGCCCTCGAAGTCGACCGTCTCCCCGGCCCACAGCCGCCGGACGATCTCCAGGAACTCCGAGCAGCGCCGGTACCGGGCGTCCTTGTCGAGGAAGTCACCGAACATCCGCTGTTCGCGGCTCTCGCCGCCGGTGACGACGTTCAGCAGGAGCCGCCCGCCGGAGAGGTTCTGGAACGTGCCGGCCATCTGCGCCGCGAGGTAGGGCGACAGCAGACCCGGCCGGAACGCCACCAGGAACCGCAGTCGGTCGGTGGTCTGGGTCAGCATGGCGGTGGAGAGCCAGGCGTCCTCGCACCAGGCCCCGGTGGGGGTCAGCGCCGCGTCGAACCCGTTCTCCTCGGCCGCCCGCGCCACCTGCGTCAGATAGGAGACGTCGGCGGGACGCCCGGCCGCGTGCACCTGCGCACCGTGCCCACCACCGACCACGTGCCGGCCGTCACCGCCGTTGGTGGGCAGGAACCAGTGGAACTTCAGCGACATGGATGGACCTTTCGACGGCGGGGCGGACGGCGCGGGACGCCGCGGACGGCACGGCAGGACGTGTACGCCGACGCCCAGCTTAATCGAGTTTATCTACGGACTTACTCGGGATTAGGGTGCCGGGACATAGACGGTGCGGTGTCGCTTTCTGGGCGGGATGCGTGACAAGGTTCGAGGGCGAGCCGCGCGTCGTCCAGGAAGCAAGGGGTGTGCCGGACCTGCCGGTCACCCTCAGCGAAGCGCGATCCGACGACCGGCCTCGGGCGGCGGATCGACCATCAGCCGGGTGAGCCGTTGGCCGAGTTCCGGCGGAAAGTGCGTGCCCCGCCCGGCCCCGGTGTCGACGTGCACGGCCAGGATCTCCTCGGTGGCCCGCAACCTGCCCTCGGCGTGGAGCTCGTGCCAGATCCACACCGTCTTGGCCGACATCCCGATGACGCTGGGCTGCACCCGCAGGCTCACTCCCGGCGGGATCTGGTCGAGGTAGCGGACGTGCGCCTCCAACGTGAACAGCGACGTGCCCGTCCGTTCCAGATACTCCGGCGTCATCCCGATCTGCGCCATCACCGAGTCGGTGGCATGGCCGAAGACCAGGACGTAATAGGCCTCGGAGAGGTGTCCGTTGTAGTCGATCCACTCCGGGCGGACGTCCTCCACCCACGGTTGCAGGCTCACGGCACACGCCCCAGCGCACGCAGGACGGCGATCAGGTTGCGGTCGCGCTCCCGCACGAGGTCGCTGATCGTCCGGTCGCCGGCCTCGCGCTGACAGCCGTCGACCACCGCGTCCCGTAGCCCGCCGGTGAG
>JBDIAG010000196.1:0-7444 GCA_039812305.1 Actinomycetales bacterium
CACCTACATGTACCCGCGGACCGCGACACCCCAGACCGAGGAGACCCGCTTCGATCCGGTCGGGCGCAAGGCCACCGTGCGAGCGCAGGTGGCAACCACGTTGCTGGACGAGATGGCCGCCGGCACGATCGACGCGGTGATCTGCCGAGCTCCCGAGTTCTACGGGCCCGGCAAGACGCAGAGTCTGACCAATTCGGCAGTCTTCGACCGCATCAGACGGGGCAAGTTGCCTCTGGTGCCCTTGAACGCGCACACCCGGCGGACCCTGATCTGGACCCCGGACGCCAGCCGGGCGATGGCGCTCATCGGCAACACCCCGGACGCCTACGGCCAGACGTGGCACCTCCCGGTCGACCCGGATCGCCTGACCTACCAGGGCATGATCGACATTGCGGCCCAGATCACCGGCAGGACGATCCGCCACGCGACGGTCCCCAGGTGGGCGTTCAGGATCGGCGGACTTGTGAACCCGGCCGTCAAGGAGGCGGAGGAACTGCTGCCGCGCTACCGGCAGGACAACCTCTTCGACTCCTCGAAGTTCACGACACGATTCCCCGACTTCCGGATCACGAGCTACCGGGAGGGAATCGCCCGGATTCTCACGGGGGAGTAGCGGCCAGCATCATGTTTGGCCCTCGCGCTAGTGGGCCGCTCGGGCTTGCGACGGAAGTCGGCGGGTCGACGCTCGGCCGTATCCGACCCTTCGGGGGTCCGCGGATTCCCCCGAACGCCCGGGTGCTCGACGGTCCCGGTGGTAGCCTCGTTACACCGGGGTAGAAACGTGTGTTCCAGCCAACCCTTGGCCACCTGAACGCACGCACACACGCGGCCTGAGCAGGCCGTCACTCCTTCTGACCCAGAAGGAGTGGCGTATGAAACCCCGTCGCAACCAAGAACGTGCTGCAGCAGTCCCCGCCGCGTCTCCCAGGTCTCTGCGAGAAGCGTGGGTGGCGTTGACCGGCCTGTCGGCCGTGTTCTTGTTCGAGATGCTCGACAACTCGATTCTCAACGTTGCGCTACCCACCATCGGTCGCCAGCTCGGGGCTTCCGCGACGGCGCTGCAATGGGTGACCGGTGTCTACGCCGTGGTGTTCGGCGGGCTGATGCTGGCAGTGAGCGCTCTTGCGGATCGGATCGGGCGACGCACGGTGATGCTGGTCGGGCTCGCCGTGCTCGCCCTGGCGAGCCTCGCCACGGTATTCGTCAGATCTCCGGAGCAACTCGTTCTCGTCCGCGCCACTATGGGCGTTGCCGCTGCGATGACGACACCTGGATCGCTTTCCCTGGCGTTTCGACTGTTCGAGAGCAATGACCTGCGAATCCGCGCCACGACGGTGATTTCGACCGTGGGCTTGGTGGGCCTGGCTGTGGGTCCCATCGCTGGTGGGTTCGCCCTCTCCTTCGCGCCGTGGCAGAGTCTCCTGCTGGTGAATGTGCCGGTCGCCGTGCTTGCGTTCGTGGCCATCCGAATCGGAATCCCGGCGGATCAGCCGAGCGAACTGCACCGCGACCCGGTGGACGGGTGGGGCGCACTGCTCGGAACCGCCACAATTGTGGCGGCACTGGTACTGCCGACTCTCTTTGTCGAAGAGGGCTTCGGTTCCTGGTCTCCGTGGGCATACACGGCAGCTGGGATCGCGCTCGGTGCCGGCTTCGTCCTGCGGGAGCGAAAGTGTCAACACCCGCTTCTCGACGTGAAGCTCATGGCCAACTCACTGGTGTCGAGCGGCTTGGCGTTCAAGGCCGCAGCCAGTCTCGCCGTCGCCGGGATGGGCTACCTGGTGACCCTGCAACTCCAGCTCGATTGGGGTTGGACGCCGGCCCAGGCCGCGCTCGGCATGCTTCCGCAGGTGGTCGTCCTCATTGCCGGGGGGTGGCTCATCGGCCCTCTGGTCACGCGACTCGGCCTCAATCGTGCAGCCACGCTGAGCGCCGGGGCAGTGGTCCTGGGGCTTGGCGTCTACGCATTCCTCGGCAACTTTGGCTATGGCTGGATCGCTCTATCTCTGGCCTTCGTGGCTGCCGGAATGCGCGTCGTGGGGGTCGTGGCCGGCAACAACGTCATGCGCGGCGTCCCGTCGAGCCGAACCACACTCGGAGCCGCACTCGTGGACACCTCAGGTGAGATCGCCACCGGTGCGGGGATCGCGATCAGCGGAACCGTCGTCGCCGCTGTGTTCACCGGGCACCTCACCATCACCCCGTGGACGGCCGAGCAGACGACACAGTTCCGGATCGCCGTGATGTGGGCGGGCATGTCACTCACTGCACTTGCCGCCGGGCTCGTCACCTGGGGCATTGTCCGCAGCCGCCCCGCGGATTCCGACCCGGAGCCTTCGTGATGATTCCGCCGGAATGCTGACTTGGGAGAACGTGAAATGCAAACCAGCCCCAGCATCGAGATGATGCTGGGGCTGGACCTTTGGGTGAGTGACGGGACTTGAACCCGCGGCCACCTGGACCACAACCAGGTGCTCTACCAGCTGAGCTACACCCACCATCGCTGCGCAGCAGAGACAAGTTTAACCATAGTCTCGGCCAGCTCCGAACCACTTCCCGGCGGGCGGGCTACGGCTGGCTCAGCTGCTCGGAGATGCGCTTGGCGGTGGCCGAGTCGGGCCCGGGTTGGGGGACGAAGACGGCCTCGCGGTAGTAGCGCAGTTCGCGGATGCTCTCCAGGATGTCGGCCAGGGCGCGGTGGCCGCCCTTCTTCTCCGGCGACTGGAAGTACACCCGCGGATACCAGCGGCGCGACAGTTCCTTGATCGAGGAGACGTCGATGATGCGGTAGTGCAGGTAACCCTCGAGTTCGGGCATGTCGCGAGCCAGGAAGGCGCGGTCCGTGCCGACGCTGTTGCCTGCCAAGGGCGCCTTGCCGGGTACGGTCACGTGCCCTCGCACGTAGTCGAGCACCAGGTTCTGAGCGTCCTCCATCGTCGTGCCCGCGTCCAGCTCGGTGAGCAGACCGGATGTCGTATGCATCGTGGTGACAACCTCGTCCATACCGGCCAAAGCTTCGGCCGGGGGCTTGATCACGACCCGGACGCCGTCGTCCAGGGTGTTCAGTTCGGAATCCGTGACGATGGCCGCAACCTCGATGAGGGCGTCCCGGGCAAGGTCCAACCCGGTCATCTCACAGTCAATCCAGACAATACGATCGGACGGGTCGGCGCTCATGGGGCCAGAATAGAGCGCGACACGCGTTGTCATAGGTGGTGGTTACGCTCACGCCAGCGCAACCTGAGTAGGGCTGACGATGATCTGGTCGCATCGATCGTGCTTCGTCCGTCCGGAGCGACGGCCTGCGCTCGCACGTCAAACGACCGAACTACACGGGGACGAGGTCCAGATGAGCCATCCGGGTCAAGGTGACAATCCCTGGCAGCACGGCCAGCAGGGCCCTCCGCAGGATCCGAGGTCCAATCTGCCCGGGCCCTGGCAGGGCAACGGTCAGCCTGCGCAGGGTCAGCCCTGGGGCCAGGCGCCGCACGCCCCGCAGCAGCAGGGTTTCGGCCCGGCCCCACAGAATCATGGCCAGCACCAGCCGGGGCAGCCGCAGCAGGGCTGGCCGGCGCAGCCGGCTCCCGGTTCGGCTGGTTGGTCGGCTCCCTATGGGTTGTCCGGCCCGGCGCCGATGCCGAACGGCATCCGTCCGGCACCGCCACAGACCTACATCCGGCCTCGTCGTCCCGGAGCGGTTCGCGGGCTGGTGTGGGTGATGATCATCATCGTGCTGGCGTTGTCGGCCCTGGTCACGTTGTTCGTCATCGGCCTGAGTACCGGCGCCGTCGGGTCGCTGGTCGGCCTGCTGCTGGCCATCCTTCCGGTCTTCCCGGTGGCGGCGGCCCTGCTGTGGCTCGATCGCTTCGAGGACGAACCGCCTGCGCTACTGGCGTTCGCCTTCGCCTGGGGAGCCACCGCGGCGGTGGTGATCGCCCTGGTCTTCAGCATCGGGTCGATGATCGTCATCGCCGGTGCCGGCGGCAGTGACACGCTCGGCGCCGTCGTGGTCGCGCCGATCGTCGAGGAGAGTGCCAAGGGGCTGGCGATCATCGGCGTGTTGCTGATCCGCAGGGGTCAGTTCAACGGCGTCGTGGACGGCATCGTCTACGCCGGCCTCGCCGGCCTGGGTTTCGCCTTCGCCGAGAACATCCTGTATCTCGGCAGCGCCTTCCTCGAAGGCGGCCTGACCGGAGCCGTGGTCACCTTCGTCCTGCGTTGCATCATGGGTCCGTTCGCGCACCCGATGTTCACCTCGGCCTTCGGCATCGGGGTGGGGTTGGCCGTCCGAGCACGCAATCCGGCCGCGAAGGTCTTTTTCCCGCTTGCCGGTCTGGCCGTCGCGATGTGCTTGCACGCGTTGTGGAACGGCATGGCGACCGTCGCGACCGGTGGTGGCTGGTTCGTGGGATATGCGCTGCTCCAAGTGCCGATCTTCGCGTCCTTCGTGGTCTTCGCCGTCGTGGCGCGTCGGCGAGAAGCGCGGTTGATCAACCAGCACCTGCGGGTCTACGCGGAGAGTGGCTGGATCACCGGCCAGGAGCTGGCGATGCTCTCGTCCCCGGTCGGCAGGAGGCAGGCGCGAACCTGGGCGAGCCGGGTCGGTGGTCCGACCGCGGGCCGCGCGATGCGGGACTTCCAGGAGCTGGCAAGCGAACTCGGCTTCCTCCGGGAGCGGATCGCCCATCACGCCGCTCCCGAGAATGCCCAGCGAACGGAGGCCGACCTGCTTCGGACCATGTGGCAACTCCGGCTGGCCTTCCAGCCGCAGCCCGGGCGGTGGTAGCGTCCGGCCTTCGCGACGGTCGCGCAGGCACCGCTCAGGCGTCGAGGACGTCGAGGCGGACGGAGATCGTGTCCCCGTCCTCGATGTCTTCTGCGACCCGAACGGACCTCTTCAGCGGCAGAACGTAGACACCGCGTGTCGCATCGGGGAACACCGAGGTACGCCAGGTGGACCGACCCACCTGAACGCCCACCCGGACGGAGCCGAACCCACGTGGCGGCCTCGGGACGTCCTTGATGTCCGCACTCGGCTCTTCCGGCACGGCGATGAAGTACCACGAGTCCTCACGTGCCTTCCAGCGGTACACCTCGCTGGTGAACTCGATGATCACGCCCCCAGACTAGGGTGCTCTCGACACCGGGAACGGCGCCCTCAACGGGCGCCGCTGTTAAACGCAAACCCTGCCCCCGGCCCGCGTGCGGCAACGGTGCGCCCAGTGGTGGCGCTCAGTGCGCCGTTCGGCGCTGAACGCGGCTCGCTCGGCATGGTGGCATGCCCCGCGACGGTCCAGGCGCGGACGCCGGCAAGAATCACGGTCGGAGAGACCTCAGCGGGCCAGTACCATTCCCGTGGACACGATCGTCGGCGTTCCACCGGAGCGGCGAGCGAGGTGTCCGGGCACGCCCCCGTAGCTCAGTGGATAGAGCATCCGACTTCTAATCGGCAGGTCGCAGGTTCGAATCCTGCCGGGGGCACTGTGTTTGTGCAGGTCACGGGCCTGGGGAGAACGAATCGGACACTGGTTTTGGGTCGGTGTGTCACGAGCGTGTCACGGATTGCCCTCATGAGTCTGTACCGAGGGCGCGCCCGAACGCGGCTGCGGCGTTGGCCGCCCCGAGGTGGGTGGACGGTACATAGGACCGCAGGTGGACGGCCACGCTGTGACCCAGGAGTGCGGCGGCGTCGGCGGGTGCGACTCCGGCGCGGTGGAGCAGCAGGGCAGTGGTGTGCCGGGTGGCGTGCATTCGGATCTTCGGTACTCCGGCGGCGACACACAGGCGCTGGAACCGGTCGCTGTACAGCTCGGGGCGTACTGCCTGTCCAGATTCGTCGACGAGCACGAGGTCGTTCTGCGTCGATTCGGTGCCGGCCGCGAGGCGGGACTGGGTCTGGCGTGCTTTGAGCTGTCGCAGCAGGTTCATCGTGCCTGGGTGCATCGCCTCAACGGGCACGATGCGACGGCTGGCGGATGACTTCGGGGCGTCGACGATAGTGTCCTTGCCCACCGTCACCCGGCCGGCGGTCACTTCGACGGTGCCGGCTTCCAGGTCAACTGCAGTCCAATGAAGCCCCATGACCTCAGATCTGCGCATGCCGCACAGTGTCAACCGCCAGGCGGCCGCCCACTCGTCATTGTCGGCGTAGTGACGGAATCGGAGCATCTCCTCGGGAGTCCAGACGGCCATCTCCGCCTTCGCTTCACCGTGACGCGCTCGGGGGGTTTTGACATGCGCGGCTGGGTTGGCCGGTAGCACGCCACTGCTGACGCCGTACTCGAACAGTTGACGGGTGGCCATCACCATGTAGGACAGCGACCGGTGGCTGAGGAGGCGACCTCCTGGACCGCCATCCCTGATGACCTGTGCCAGCCATGTGTCGAGGTCTGCCCGGCGGATCGACTGCACCTTGCGGTCTCCCAGGGTGTTCAACAGCGACCTCGTCGCCCAGCGGTAGTCCTGGGTCGTGATCGCCCGGGCGCTGTGCTTGCTTTTCAGCCACGCGTTGGCAAGCTCGGCGAGGGTTAGCGTTGCTGGTGCGGCGAAGGTGCCCCGGTTCTGGTCGGCCCGGGTCTCGGTGACGAAGGCCCGAGCTTGTTTGAGGGTGGGAAACATCCGCGTGAGTTGCCGTCGTCTGCCGTTCGGGTGCGCGCCGACGTCAAGGGTGACCCGGTATCGGACGCCGCCTTGGCGTTCAACGAGGCGGATCGGCTCGCCTGGCTTCGGTTCACTGACACGCGCCATCAAGACACCGCCTTGACGTCAACGCACGCTTCATGGGCTGTCCCGGACACCGGTGAGGAAACGACTCCTGTGTCCGGCCGCCAAGTGTCAAGGTCCGCTTTCATTCCTGACGGACAATGCGGCTCGTGGATTTGAAAGGCTGGCTCCGGCGAGGTACCCATCTGACGTTCCGCGACAGCGGCTGCGATCTTGGCGTCGAATCCGAAGCGGATGACGCCCTGTCGATGCTGTCCGCTGCCGATCTCCAGCGCAAAGGCCCAGGTCCCTCGGCAGCGGTGAGGCGCCATCGTGTCGTCCGCGTGGCGCGGGGCATGCCCGTCTTCACCGTCCGCACATACCCCACCCGGCCACACTAACCACCCCGATTAGTGCGCAGAATCCACCGCCCCCACGACAAAACCCCAGGTCAGCAGCCCGCCGCCCAAGAATCCCAGCTCACGTGAGCCAAGTCAGGTCTCATTCTCTCGCAGTCGCGGGCCCCGCCCGCGAGGTCGAATCTCGACATCGTGGACGGAATCGCTCTTCGTGTCGTCTGTTGGCTGATTCCAAATCGTTGACCCACCTATGCGAGCGTCAACCAGCCTTCGCAGAGCTGTGCAGGCTCGGGGACGACTGCCGTTGCGAGACCCCCGCTGGCGCAACGGCCCCGAACGACAAACGGGATGTCTGTGGTCGTCCTGGTGTTGACACCGAGCCG
>JBDIAG010000197.1:0-7439 GCA_039812305.1 Actinomycetales bacterium
GTCTCACCGAGGCGCTCTCGGCGCGGCTGGTGGAGATCGTCCGCGGCCTGCGAGAACTGGAACTGCGCAAGGCACCGTCCATCTCGGAGACGATCGACTGGGCCCGCACGCTGGCCGTGCTGGGGGTGAGCGAGCTCGACGCCGAGGTGCTGGCCGCCACCCTCAACGTCGTGATCAAGTACGAGCGGGATCTGACCCGGGCGACCCAGGCGCTGCCGCGGCTGGTCGACCCGAACGCCGAGGTGCCCGATCACCTGCACTCCCACGGGCACGGACACGGGCATGAACACAGCCACGGCCACTCGCATAGCCACGAACAGAGTCACGAGCACAGCCACGACGACGACGAGCACCTCCCCCGCCTCCGGCAGGACGCCGCGGACGGCGATGTCGACGGTCGCGCGCTGCGGCGCAGCAAGGATCAGCCGGGCCGGCACGACGACGCCTACTACGGCACCAGCGGCGGCCCGGTCGTGCGGCGGCAGGTGGGCAGCAGCCAGGGGAATCGTTCTTTCGCCGCGGCTCGTGCCCGGCGCCGTCCGGTCTGAGCCGGCGATCGCCGGGCGGCATCGTCCGGACGACCAGATGTCCTGCGGGAGTGAGGTGTACACGTAATGCAGACCGCCCTTCATCGGTTCGTCCGGCTGTTGCGCCTGCACGGGATCCGGGTCAGCGTCGCCGAGGTCGTCGTCGCCATGGAGGCGGCCGCGCAGCCCGGAGTGCTCGACGACCGGGAGGTGCTGCGCGCGGCGCTGGCCGTCAGCCTGATCAAGGATCGGCGCGACCTGCCGACCTTCGACGAGGTCTTCGACCGGTTCTTCCGGCTCCGCGCGGTGCTGCCGGAGTCTCCGGAGCACGGCCACTCGCACGCGCACGACGACCTCGCGGACGAGGGCGAGCTCACCGAGTTCACCCTCTCCGAGGAGCCCGGCGACAATCCGCAGCAGGGTCACTCGCACGGCAAGCCGATGGATCTGCACCAGTATTTCCGTCCGGAGGACCTGGCCCAGCAGTACAACCTGCACCAGGAGGCCAACCGGCTGGACATGGCCTCGATGACGGACGAGATCGTCCTGTCCAACGACACCTCCGACTCCCAGCTCAGCGAGGCGGCCCGGGTGCAGATCTCCACCTCGCGGCTGCACAACCCCGGTGCGCCGGGGGCGCTCGCCGACCGGCCCGGGCTGCAGCTCGACACCGAGTTCACCGTCGCCCAGGAGATGGCGCTGCTGAGCTGGCTGGCCGATGAGCTGCCGGACGAGGCGCACGGCGACGAGCCGGAGGCGCTGGCCGCGCTGCGAGCCGCCCTGGCACCGTTCCTGGCCAATCTGCCCGAACAGCTGCGCCGCCACCTGGAGCGCCTGATGGAGGCCGACCACGAGCTCGAGCTGCGCGAGATCGAGGCCGCCACCGCCGAGGTCGTCGACGAGGAGAGCCGCAACGCCCTGGAGGAGGGCCTGCGCCGGCTGTTGCGCAGTCTGCACGGCGCTCCCCGCCCGCGCCGCAAGGTGGCCGGCCGGGGCGTGGTGGACGGCCGGCGCACGATGCGCACCAACATGCGCTACGACGGGATCCCGTTCCGGCCGGTGATGGTGAGCAAGGTCGAGGACCGCCCGCACCTCCTGGTGCTCTGCGACGTCTCCCTCTCGGTGCGGATGACCTCGAAGTTCACCCTCCACCTGGTGCACAGCCTGCAGTCGGTGGCGACCAAGGTGCGCACCTTCGCCTTCGTCGCCGACCTGGTCGAGATCACCGATCTCTTCGCCGAGCACCGCATCGAGGACGCCCTCTCGCTGGTGATGTCCGGCCTGCCGGCCGGCGGCGTGCTCGATGTCGATGCCGACTCCGACTACGGCCGGGCCTTCGAGCAGTTCCTCGAGCACTACGGGTCGGCGATCACCCGGCGCACCACGGTGATCGTCCTCGGCGACGGCCGGGGCAACGGACGCGACCCCCGGCTGGGGGTGTTCGAGGAGATCACCCGCCGGGCCCGGGCCACCATCTGGCTCACTCCGGAGCCGAGCTACTCGTGGGGACTCGGCGGCTGTGACCTGCCCGCCTACGCCGAGTTCTGCGACCGGGTCCAGGTCGTGCGCAATCTCGGCGGCCTGGAACGGGTCTCGCACGCGATGGCCGTGGCTCAGTGACCGCCACGATGTACGCCCGCAGCCCCGGCACCGTGCCCCCGCCGATCGACCCGTTCCACCGCAGCACCGCGGGTGTCTACCGGGACGGCCTGGTCGAGGTGACCTGCCTCGACCGGCCGTGGGACGAGCCCGGATCGCCGATCGCCTACACGACCCATTTCGAGATCACCGAGCACGACGGCCGGCTGCGACTGGCCCACCGGATGTCACTCGACCGGATCAACGCCGACCTGGCCGGGTTGATGTACGAGGAGCTGTTCAGCCCGGGCTGGCTCCGCGGCGCCGTCCTGCTCGAACGTCTGGTCACCGGGGTCGTGCTGACCGTCGACGACGATCCGCTGTCCTGCTGGGAGCTCTTCTACCGCAACACTCTTGCCGAGATCGATCGGCGTCTGCGGCAGCCGGAGGCGCCGCGCAGCCATCTCGGCGACTTCGCGCCGGTCTACGGCCACGCTCAGGAACTGGTCACCGCGACCTCCACCCTCGAGCTCGGCTGTTCGCTCGGCTTCCTGTCCCTGCGGCTGGCGCGGACGGGCCTGCGCGTGATCGCCTCCGACATCAATCCCGGTAGCGTCCGCCTGCTCGAGCGGGTCGCCCCGCGGCTGCGGCTGCCGCTGAGCACCCAGCTCGCCGACGCCGCCCGCTACCCCGCCACCGGCCCGGTCGCCGGCACGGTGCTGGCGGTGCACCTGCTGGAGCACGTCGACGACGAGACCGGCGAGCGGATCCTGGCCGAGGCGATCCGGCTGGCCACCGAGCAGGTGATCGTCGCAGTGCCCTTCGAGCGGGTCGCCGACGTCGCCTGGGGCCACGTGCGCACCTTCGACCTCGACGCCCTCACCGCCATCGGCCGCCGGACCGGCTACCCCTTCGACGCGCACGAGTACCACGGCGGCTGGCTGGCGATCGATCTGCGGTGAGGTTGCTTCTCGCTCAGAGCATGCCGAGTTTCGTTGCGGCGTAGACCGCTTCGGCACGGCCGGAGGCCCCGAGCTTGCGTAGGATGTTGCCGACGTGGAACTTCGCGGTGGCCTCCGAGACGTACAGCCGAGCGCCGATGTCGCGGTTCGACAGCCCGTGGGCGAGCAGTCGCAGCACCTCGGTCTCCCGGGTGGTGAGGCGTCTGGACGACTCGGCCGGCGGCCCGCTGATCGACCGCACCATCGCCGCCGCCGAGCGCGGATCGAAGGCGCTGCCGCCGCGGGCGACGTCCCGGACGGCACGGACCAGCGCCGAGGTGTCCACCTCCTTCACGACGTAGCCGCGGGCACCGGCGCGCACCGCCTGCAACACCAGATCGTCGTCGATGAAGGTGGTCAGCACCAGCACCGCCGACTCCGGGTAGCGGGCGGTCAGTTGCTCGCACAGATCGAGCCCCTCGGTGTCGGCCGCGGCCGAGAGCTTGAGGTCGAGCAGCACCACGTCCGGACGCTCCCGGCCGACGATCACCATCGCCTCGGCACACGAGCCGGCCTCACCCACCACCTCGAGATCGGTCTCCCGGCCGAGCAACGAGCTCAAACCCTGCCGGACGATCGCGTGGTCGTCGACCAGCACCAGCCGGGTTGCCGTCACCGCCGTCTGCGACATCGGCTCCAGTGTCGCCTGCGCCATCTCGACCTCCCTCGCTACCGGCCCTGCGGCCGGGATCTGTTCTCGGTCAACGGAATACGCATCTCGACCCGCACGCCTCCGAGCTTGGAGCGACGGAAGGCCAGGCTGCCCCCGAGCGCCGCCAGCCGGTTCTCGATCAGGGCCAGACCCCGGTGCCGGCCGTCGGAGGCGGCTTCCCGCTCCAGCTGCAGCAGCCGCTCCAACTCCGCCGGATCCCCGACCCCGTCGTCGGAGACGCCGAGCATCAGGGCCGCCGGGCGGTAGCTGACCCGGATCAGCACGCGCCCGGCCCGGGCATGGCTGGCGACGTTGTACATCGCCTCCCCCACGCACCGGACGACCTCGTGGTCACCGTCATCGGGCAGTCTGCGGACCGGCCCGCACACCCGCACCGACACGTCGAACCGGTTCTCGTGCTGGGCGGCCACCGTGCGCAGCAGCGCGGGCAGGGAGGCGAGTCGTTGGTGTTGGGGCTGTTCCAGGGCGTAGATGGCCCGGCGCAGCTGATCGACCGCGGTGGTGGTCAGCGCTTTGGCCCGGTCGAGATGGGCCATCAGCGTGCCGGGGCCGGCCCCGTCGGCCAGG
This sequence comes from Actinomycetales bacterium, assembly GCA_039812305.1. Lineage (GTDB taxonomy): Bacteria > Actinomycetota > Actinomycetes > Actinomycetales > CAWJMD01 > JBDIAG01. The sequence goes on from JBDIAG010000197.1 coordinate 4,347, forward strand.
TCGCCGCGAGCCAGCTGCACCGACAGGCCGGCCGAGAGGACGATCTGGCTCACGCCGTCGTGCAACTCGCGAGCGATCCGGTGCCGCTCGGCGTCGACGAGCTCCCGCTGGCGGGCCAGTACCAGATGCTCCTGGGTCTCGCGCAGCTCACTCGTCCTTGCGACCAGATCCGATCGGCGGGCATCCACCTCGGCGTGCAGCTGCTGCGCCAGCCGGTACAGCTCCAGGCTCTCCGAATACTGCTCACTGGTGTGCAGCGACACCGCCGCCTGGTTCGCGAGGATCCGCAACACCGAGAGGTCGCTGCCCTCCGGCTCGCCACCGAGCCGGTGCCGGGCGGCGAGACTGCCGACCGGCCGATCCGCCAACCGCATCGGCACCCGCACCCAGCCCGGTTCCACGCCGTTCACCCGGCCGGACTGGATCGAGCGCAGCTCCCGGCCCGCCTGCTCCGGCAGCTCGCCCGGATCCGCGAAGAAGCTCCCATCCGGCCCCATGGCCACGAAACGTGGTCTGGCGCCGGGAAGTTCGCCGTCGCCCAGCGCGAGCAGCACCCAGTCCGCCTGGAGGTGGCGGCCGGCCGCCCGCACGACCTCCTCGAGCAGCCCGCGCGGCCCGTGGACGGTGCTGACCAGGGCCTTGGAGATGGAGTCCATCGCCATCACCGCGTCCCGCAGCCGTTCGTCCGAGCGGACGTAGTCGCGGTAGTAGCTGCGTTTGCCGGAGCGGACCCCGGTCAGCGTCGCCAGGTCGGGAGCGCTCACAGCGCCTCCCGGAACAGCTGGGCCAACTCCGCCTTCCCGGCCGGGCGCGGATTCGTGGTCAGGCAGGAGTCCTCCAGCGCGGAGGCGGCAAGCTGGTCGACGTGCTCGTCGCGCACCCCGAGGTCGCGGAGCCCGGCCGGGAGATCGAGGTCGTCGGCGAGCCGTCGCACCCAGTCCGCGAGCAGGTCGGCGGCGTCACCGCCGTCCGGACGCGGATCCAGACCGGCCGCCCGGGCCAGCACGGCGAAGCGAGCGGGCTCGGCGTCGCCGTTGAACCGCAGCACGCTCGGCAGCAGCACCGCGTTGACCGTCCCGTGCGGGGCGTCGACGAGCCCGCCCACCTGATGACTCATCGCGTGCACGGCGCCGAGGATCGCGTTGCTGAAGGCCAGGCCCGCCTCCAGGCTCGCCTGCGCCATCGCGGCCCTGGCGACGGGACTGCCGGGCAGCAGCACGCTGCGCCGCAGGTTCGTGGCGATCAACTGGAACGCACTGAGCGCGTGGACGTCCGCCAGCGGATTGTGCGCCAGTGACACGTAGGCCTCGATGGCGTGGGTGAGCGCGTCCATGCCGGTGGCCGCGGCCAGCTCGTGCGGCATCGTCGTCAGCAGCCGCGGATCGGTGACCGAGATGTCGGGCACCAGCGTGCGGCCCACGATCGTCACTTTCACCGCTCTCACCGTGTCGGTGACCACGCAGAACTGCGACACGTCGGCCCCGGTGCCGGCGGTGCTCGGCACCATCAGCATCGGTGGGATCCGGCCGCTGACCTGGTCCACACCGGCGGCCTCGAGCACGTCGCGCTCGCCGCCGGCCAGGATCGCGATGCCCTTGGCGGCATCGATGCACGATCCTCCGCCGAGCGCCACCAGCACGTCGGCGCCGGTCTCGCGGTACTGCTGGTAGCCGGCCCGGATCTCGTGGTCCTTGGGGTTCGGCGTCAGGCTGTGCCAGACCACCGGATCAAGCCCGGCGTCGCACAGGTGCTCGATCAGTTCGGCGACCCAACCGGCTTCGATCAAGCCGGGGTCGGTGACCACGAAGGGTCGCCGCGCACCCAGCCGCGCCGCCCCGAAACCGGCCTCCCGCAAGGAGTTCTCACCGAACAACAGCTCCGGCGTCATGAACTTGACGGGCGGCTTCAGCCCCGCGGTCTGATGGCTGCGGACTGCCTCGACGGGCGGATCCGCACAGGTCAGCACGGCCTTGGGATCAACGACCGGTTTCCGGAGAGATAACCGTCCGGACCGGGTTGATCGCGTCGCAGGGGAAGCCACCGCGTTCGGCATGCTCACTGATCAGGTCGGGGTCGCTCGCGTCGTAGACGCAGAACAGCTTGTCGTCGCTCACGTACGACTCGACCCACTCGATGTCGTCCATCCCGGACAACACCTCGTTGGACTTGGCGCTGATCTCCCGCAGTTGCTGCTCGGTGAGCTCACCGGCACCGGGGAGATTCCGTTCGATCACATAGCGTCCCATCGCACAACTCCTCTGTTGACTGTCTGGCGGCGCTCTCCCGCGCCTCTTCGGGGCATCGGCTGGATCTCGCCTAGGTACGGGTCGATTCGACCACTCCGAGCTCGCGCACGAAGCCTTCCGGGATGATCACGTCGGACCGGGTCAGCTCACCGACCGAGCTGCGCCCGAGACCCAGTAGGGCGGAGTCTATTCCGCCGCGGAGCACGTCCAGGACGTTCTCCACGCCGGTCTGCCCGCCGGCGGCCAGCCCCCACAGGTAGGCCCGGCCGATCATCACCGCGCGAGCGCCGATGGCCACCGCCTTGACGACGTCGCTGCCGCGGCGGACGCCGCCGTCGAGGACGACCTCGACCTGGTCCCCGACGGCGTCGACGATCGGGGCCAGCATCCGGATCGAGCCGGGAGTGCCGTCCAGATTGTTGCCGCCGTGGTTGGAGACCGAGATCGCGGTGACCCCGGCCTCGACGGCGCGCACGGCGTCGTCCACCCGGCTGATGCCCTTGAGCATGAACGGGCCGCCCCATTCACCGACCGCCCAGGCCACATCGGCCCAGCTGGGCGGCGTCGCCTGCATCCACTCGAAGTAGGCGCCGAAGAACGTCGGCGCCGGGCCGGTCTCGGTGAGGTTCGGAGCGGTGAGGTCGGGCAGCTTGCCGCTGCGGGCGAAGTCGTACAGCCAGACCGGACGCCGGATCACCTCCGGGGCGAACTGCGCCATCGCCTTGAGGTTGACCTTCTCCGGGATCTTCGGGCTGCCCCAGTCCCGGCCGTAGGAGAAGGACCAGTCCAGAGTGAGGATCAGCCCGACGGCACCCGCCCGGCGGGCCCGCTCCATCCGCTCCTTCAT
>JBDIAG010000198.1:0-7424 GCA_039812305.1 Actinomycetales bacterium
CGCCCTCGCCGACGCACGTCGGCTCGGTGTGCAGGTGCCGCACCTCGAAGCCGCAGAAGAGTACTTCACCGCCGAAGAGGCGCCGCCGGCCACCGGGTCTTCAGGCTGAAGCGCCCTGCTGCTGCTCGACGAACCGACCAACCATCTCGACATCCACGCCGCCCTCGACCTGCTCGAACTCGTCCGGACACTCGGACGCGCGACCCTCTGGGTGCAGGCGGCCTCGTCGCCTACGAGGCGGGCCTGGTGGAACTGGATCCGTAGTGCGTGTCGGTTCGATTCAGAGCTCTGACGCGCTGTGCGCCGTCGTGACCGACGGACCCGGATCCGCTCTCGTGGAGCGCGGGGCCGGAATCGGCGATCGTGGAGCCGTCGACGTCGATGCCACCGGGCAGGAAGGACCGCCACGCGCGCCGATCTCAGGCGCCGGGTCCACGCGGCCGCCCACGCTGATCTGACCGGTATCGACGATGTCTTGCAGTAGCGCGGGATAGCCCAGAAGGTACCCCTGCGCTTCCGAGACACCCGTGCCGCGGAGTATCTCGAATTGCTCGTCCGTCTCTATCCCCTCCGCCAGCACCGTCATGCCGAGGGTACGACCGAAACCCGAGATCACGTGCACGATCTCCCGGGCCTGACGCAGTTCGGATTCCGTGGTGACGCGGAAGATCGAGCGGTCGATCTTCAGCCGGTCGAACGGGAAACTGCGCAGGACCTCGAGCGAGGAGTACCCGGTCCCGAAATCGTCGAGCGCGATGCGCACGCCGAGTTCCTTGATGGCGCAGATCGTCGCCAGGGCCCGTTCCCGATCGGAGAACACCGCGGTTTCGGTCAGCTCCAATTCGAGTCGCTCTGGTTCGAGTCCGGTTACGTCGAGAACGTCTCGGACGAATTCGACGAGTCCTGGCTGGGCCAGCTGCACAGCCGACACATTCACCGCGATTCGGTACCGCGGCTCCCATTCGGCGGCGGTCGCGCAGGCGGTGCGCAACACCCATTCCCCGATGGGGAGGATCAGACCGTTCTCCTCGGCGATCGGGATGAACTCACCTGGAAGCACCGTGCCGAATCGAGGGTGGTCCCAGCGCACGAGTGCCTCGTACCCCATGGGCTTCCCCGTTTCGACGTCCACCTGCAACTGATAGCGCAGATGCAGCTCATTCCGGGAGAGCGCGTCCCGCAGATCGGCTCCGAGCAGACGCCGCGCGCGGGTGTGGGCATCTTGGGCCTGGTCGTAGAAGCGTGGGCCGCGGACGGGATCGGCCTTGGAGCGGTACATGGCGAGGTCGGCGTTCGCAATGAACTCCTCGGCGCTCGTCCCGTCCTTCGGATACATCGCGATGCCCACCGCAGCCCGGGGCTGAATCTCGTCGGCCCCGTCGTGGAGGGACACGGGTGAGGTGAGCGCCCGGTCGAGATCGTCGAGAAAGGCGTCCAGGCTGCCGCCGTCGCCCAGACGCACGGTCGCGGTGAACTCGTCACCGCCGACCCTGGCGATGAAGGACTCCTCGCGGCCCAGCGTCAGGTCGGCGAGGCGACCGCCGATCACCCGCAGCACCTCGTCCCCGGCAGCGTGTCCCCGCATGTCGTTGATCTCTTTGAAGTTGTTCACGTCGATGCCGACCAACCCGAACTCCCGGCCGTGCGCCTCGGCGAGTGCGAGTTCCCGGTCGAGGTGCTCGGTGAAATGCGCCCGGTTCGGGAGCGTGGTGAGAAGGTCGTACAGAGCGAGCGTCCGAAACCGTTCGTAGCTCTCCGCACGGGTGCGGTCGTCGATGAGATATCCGGCGATGCCGGAGGCCATCGCCACGAACCCGAGGACCGCGATGAACACGGCGAACATCTGCAGAGATCCGGAGGTGGCCCCCTCCTCCCCGTGCTGATGGGCCGCGACGTGGAAGGCCGCCATCCCGGTGAAGTGGAGCAAGAGGACCGCCAGGACGAGCAGTGCCCAGAGCGTGTTCCGCCGTGGGTGAGGGCCGGTGTGGATCGCCAGCATCGCCCCGATCGAGAGCACGACGGAGAAGAGCACCGAGAGTGCGACGAGGCCGATGTTCCAGCTCACTGTGCCGGCCACCCGGTAGGCGGCCACGCCGATGTAATGCAGCCCGACGATGGACCCGCCCAGCACGACGCCACCGACGACCGCCAGCACCTTCGACGGACGCACGGTGGCGAGCGCGAGTCCGAGCCCGGCACCCACGACGGAGACCACGAGAGAGAGCACGGTGAGACCCTGGTCGAGGCTCACGAGAGCGGCACCCTGGAAACCCAGCATGGCGACGAAATGTGTGCACCAGATCGAGACGCCGGCGACGGTCGCCGTCAAGACGATCCAGCCCCATCGGGTCACCCCTCGCTCCGCGACCAGCCGGGGGGTGAATCGGGAGGTCGCCCACCCGCCTGCGACGCACATCGCCACCGAGAGGAAGACCAGCCAGAGGTCATGCTCGTACGTGGCGTGGCCCATCATGTGCGACACGACCTTCCCGACCTGAAACACGACGATTCATGCATTCTCCCAGATCGGGGTCGCGGCCGTTGGCGTCTTGGCGGCGATGGCAGGCCGGGATCGCCGACCGGCCCGCCCTTCTCGGAATCCCCCGGGATCACCGGGGAAATAGCACATTGACGAGAGTTTCACCCGATCTGGAAGCCGTGGGCCAAGGGATCGCGGTCGTCGACGATGATCGTGTTGTAGCCGAAGACGCGCGCCCAGCCGGCCACGCTCGGACGAATGGCCGCATAATCCCCCAGCGTCACCTTCTCCTCGGCCCGGCAGGAGAATGTCGTGCCGGTGATGCTCTCGTGGATGAAAGGCTCTCCGATCGCGAGTCTTCCCCGCGCGACGAGTTGCGCCATCCGGGCCGACGAACCGGTACCGCCCGGTGATCGATCGATGGCCTTGTCGCCGTAGAAGACGGCGTTGCGGGCGGACGCTTCCGGAGCCTTCGCCGCGTCACACCACATCACATGGTGAATCCCGCGAATCCGCTCGTCCTCGGGGTGGATCGGTGTCATAGCCGAGTGGGCGGCGCTCCGCACGGCCCGACTCATCCGCACCAGGCCGTCGGCATTCAGTCCGTCCAGCCCCGGATAGTTCTCCTGCGGCTCCACGATGGCGTAATAGTTGCCACCGTAGGCGACGTCGACCGTCAGCTTTCCCAACCCCGGCACGTCCAGTTCGACGTCCTCGGCGTGCAGATAGCTCGGCACATTGAAGAAGCGCACCTCCTCGACGAACCGGTCGCGCTTCGTGTATTCGACGTCGACCCGTCCGGCGGGCGTCTCGAGCGCGATCCGGCCCTCCTGCTTCGGGACGACGATCCCTTCCTCGATGGCCACCGTGACGGTTCCGATCGTGGCGGCGCCACACATCGGAAGGCAGCCGCTCACCTCGATGAAGAGGACGCCGACGTCGCAATCCTCACGCGACGACGGGTAGACGATCGATCCGGACATCGCATCGTGCCCGCGAGGTTCGAACATGAGCGCCCGGCGAACCCAGTCGTGCTTCTCCTGGAAGAGCACCCTCTTCTCGGCCATGGGCACCGGCGGCAGCAGCGGGGCGCCCCCGACGACGACGCGCACCGGGTTCCCGCAGGCATGCGAATCGACGATGAAGAACGTGTTGCGAGTCATGTGCCCGTCCTACCCTGGTTCGCGTGGCTGAGGCGACCCGGGGCGGCACCGAGAAGGCCCGCGAGGACCGGATTCTCGACGCCGTCGTGCAACTGCTCTCCCGCGGTGGCATCTCGGCGGTCAGCATGCGCGCGGTCGCTCGCGAGGCCGGCGTCTCCCTCGGCCTGGTCAACTATCACTTCCACGACAAGGTGGGACTGATCGCGGCCGCGTTGCGCCGGATCGGAGACCAGGACATCGCGATGGTCGCGCCGGACGCGTCCCTGCAACCCGTCGAGCAGCTGCGGACCGCACTGCACCGGGTGGCGGACCCGACGCTGCTGGACACCGAGTACCTCGCCCTGCGGTTGCAGCTGTGGGCCCTGGCCCAGGCCCACGCGGACTTCGAGGAGATCAACACGACCGCGCAGAGGAACTACCGTTCCGGACTCGCCGACCTCATCCGCGCCGCCCGGCCCGACCTGTCGCCGGCCGAGTGCGGGAAGCGCGCCGCCGACATCGACGTCATCCAGAACGGGCTCTGGCTCACGGCGCTGCTCGGTCTCGACCGCGCGTCGATCACGCGGGCCGTCGCCCGCTGCGAGGAGATCGCCCTCGCCGAATGATCCGTCCGGCAACACTTGAACGATCGTACAGTCTCGTCCTAGCATGCGAGACATGACCGCACTCGCCGCCGAGGATGTCGTCCGCATCGCCCACGGTTACGACCCCGATCCGCAACGCTCGATGTCGTTGCGAGCCGAGGCGTACACCGATCCGCGCTGGCTCGACGCGGACGTCCGGGCGATCTTCGCGCGGACCTGGCAATGGATCTGCCACGTCGAGAAGGTGGGATCACCGGGCAGCTACCTCGCGGCCACGGTGGCGGGGATGCCGATCGCCGTCGTCCGCGGCCGGGACGGGGAGCTGCGCGCGTTCTACAACGTCTGCAAACACCGGGCCCACGAGTTGTTGCGGGACGCCGGCACCACCCGCAACATCGTCTGCCCGTATCACGCCTGGACCTACGGCCTCGACGGCCGGCTCAAGGCGACCCGGCTGGCGGATCGCATGCAGACCTTCGACAAGAACGAGATCTGTCTCGACCAGGTTCAGGTCGAGGAGTTCGGCGGGTTCGTCTACGTCAACCTCGACCCGACGGCGAAGCCGTTGCGGGAGCAGGCCCCCGACCTCGCCGAGGACATCGAGACCTGGGCCCCGGACGTCGCCGGGCTCACCCATGCCAAACGGCTGACCTACGACGTCGCGACCAACTGGAAGAACGTCATCGACAACTTCCTGGAGTGCTACCACTGCCACATCGCGCACAAGGAGTTCGTCGACCTGGTCGACATGAAGACCTACGAAGTGAAGACCCACGGAATCTGGTCGAGCCATTTCGCCGAGGCGGGCAAGCACAAGAACGCCGCCTACGACGTCTCGGCGGCCCGGATCACCCAGCACGCGGTGTGGTGGCTGTGGCCGAACACCTGCCTCCTCCGCTATCCGGGCCGGGGGAACTTCATGGTCTTTCAAGTGTTGCCGACCGGTACCGAGCGCACCTACGAGACCTGGGACTTCTACTTCGAGACGTCCGACCTCCAGGACGCGGAGGTGCAGTCGGTCCGCTACATCGACGAAGTGTTGCAGCAGCAGGACATCTCGTTGGTCGAAAGCGTGCAGCGCGGAATGAGCACGCCCGCCTTCGACCAGGGACGCATCGTCTACGACCCCAACGGCACCGGGCTCTCCGAGCACGGCGTGCACCACTTCCACGGTCTCGTCCTCGGCGCCTACCGCAGTTGGGTCGACGACACCCACCCCAGCGACGTCACCCTCACCGTGTAGGAGTCACGATGCCGAAACCCGTGATCATCACCTGTGCTCCGACCGGCGGAGTCCACACGCCGACGATGTCGCCGCATCTGCCCATCACTCCGGACGAGATCGCGACCGCCGCCATCGAGGCCGTCGAGGCGGGCGCGGCGATCGTCCATCTGCATGCCCGGAATCCCGAGACCGGTCAGCCCGACCCACGTCCGGAGTTGTTCCTCGAGTTCATGCCGAGGATCAGGGACGCGTGCGACGCGGTCCTCAACGTCTCGACCGGCGGCGGGCTGGGCATGACCCGCGAAGAGCGACTGCGGGCCGCGGTCGCGACCTCGCCCGAGATGGCGTCCCTCAACGTCGGTTCGATGAACTTCGGCATCTTCGGAATGCTCGAGAAATACTCACAGTGGAAACACGAATGGGAGCCGGCCTTCCTGGAGATGACGCGCGACTTCATCTTCCGCAACACCTTCGCCGACCTCGAATACATCGTCAAAGAGCTGGGTCAGGAACACGGGACCCGATTCGAGTTCGAATGCTACGACCTCGGCCATCTCTACAATCTGGCCTGGGTGATCGACCAGGGCTGGCTGGAACCGCCCTTCTTCGTGCAGATGGTCTTCGGGATCCTCGGCGGCGTCGGCGCCGACCTGGACAATCTGCAGCACCTGCACACGATCGCCGAGAAGCTGTTCGGCGACAGCTACGAGTGGTCCGTGCTGGCCGCCGGACGCTATCAGATGCCGTTCGCCACCCAGGCCGCGATGCTCGGTGGCAACCTCCGGGTCGGCATGGAGGACAGCCTGTTCATCGGACCCGGCGAGCTGACCCCGTCCAATGCCGCCCAGGTCCGCAAGATCCGCGGCATCGTCGAGGCCCTCGGCCTCGAGATCGCCACACCCGCGCAGGCCCGCGAGCGCCTGGGGCTGAAGGGAATCGAGCATGTCACCTTCTGAGAGCACGACCGGGCGGCCGGTCGCGGTGCTCGGGGCCGGTCTGATCGGGCGCAGTTGGACGGCCCTGTTCCTGGCCGCCGGCCGGTCGGTCGCCGTCTACGACCCCGACCCCGCCGCCGAGGCCCGGGTGCGTGAGACGGTGGAGTCCGCCTGGCCGGTGCTGCGGCGACTCGGGCTGACCCGGTCGGCCTCCGCCGACGTCGAGCCGAAATTCCACGGCGATCCCCGGAAGGCGGTCGAGGGAGCGGAGTTCGTGCAGGAGAGCGTGCCGGAGCAGGTCGCCCTCAAGCGCGAGCTGTACGCCGCGATCGAGCCGGGTCTCGACGGCGACGCGGTGGTGGCGTCGTCGGCGTCCGGATTGATGCTGAGCGAGCTGCAGGAGGGCTGGACGGATCCGTCCCGGCTGGTGCTCGGGCATCCGTTCAACCCTCCGCACCTGATCCCGCTGGTCGAGGTGATGGGCAACGAGCGCACCGCTCCCGGCGTCGTCGACGCGGCGCGACGGTTCTACGAGTCGGTGGGCAAGGTGACCATCGAGGTCCGGCGCGACGTGCCCGGGCATGTCGCGAACCGACTGCAGGCGGCGTTGTGGCGCGAGGCGATCCACCTCGTCAACGAGGGGGTGGCCACGGTCGACGACATCGACACCGCGGTCAGCTCGGGCCCGGGGCTGCGCTGGGCGGTGATGGGCCCCACGCTGCTGTTCCACCTCGGCGGCGGCGAGGGTGGCCTGACCACCTTCAGCCAGCGATACGCCGAGAGCTTCAACCGCTGGTGGGACGACCTCGGCGACCCACGCCTGGACGACGAGACCACCCGCCGGCTCGTCGACGGGCTCGCGGACAGCGCCCGGAACGACGTCGCCGCCCTCGCCGCCCTGCGCGACGCCGGCCTGGCCGCCGTCATCGCCGCCACGCACGGCGACTGACGGCGCGGGCAACCAGCTCACTCGGGCCGGTTCGGCCGCGCTCGTCCGCCGTCGGGCGCCGCGAATCGGTGCGGGCCCGCCAGGAGATC
>JBDIAG010000199.1:0-7413 GCA_039812305.1 Actinomycetales bacterium
GTTACGTCAACGCAGCCGCAGCGAACTGCTGGTCGCCGGAGTCAAGGTCGCCACCCAGACCCCACCCATCCGCTCCGGGCGTCGGGTGGTCTTCCTCACCCTGGACGACTCCACCGGCCCGGTCGACGCCACCTTCTTCGAAGACGTCCAAGGCCCCTACGCCGCCACGGTCTTCGGGTCCTGGCTGCTGCTGGTGCGCGGAGTGCTGCGGCGTACCGGCCCGCGCGGGGTGTCGCTGCGGGCGACCGGCGCCTGGGAGCTGCCGGCACTGTGGGATGCCTGGGTCGACGGCGGCCGGGAACGCGGCGGCCGGGACGCGGTGCTGGCTCTGCTCGAACCGGTCGAGGTGGCCGTGGGCACCTTCCGCCGCAACGAAGGCCCGGCCCGGGTCTACGGGATCGAACGCGACGAAGGGCACACCCACGGCCCGGTGGACGCCCAGGGGCCCGAGGCGGAACGAGCGGCCGCGGCAGCCCTGCGTCAGCAGATCGCGGCACGGGCCGGCGACCCACCACCGCCCGGACCGTCCGCGACGCCGTCCCCGGCCGCCCCCTCGACCGAGCCGGAACCGCGCCGTGGCCGCCGGGTGCTGGTGCATGCCAGCGGATACCGGCAGTCGCCCTACGCGGATCTACGCCCGGCCGGCGGAGATGTCCGCTCCACCAGGGCGCAGGCCGCGCACGCCGCGGAGCAGTCATCCGAACCGGGAGCGCAGGACCCGGCACAAACCCCCGGTTCGGGCAACTCCCGTGGCTCCAGCCGGACGGCGCCCCGACTGCTCTGGCACGCCAGCCAAGGAAGTTCGGGCCGATGATGGCGAGTCGCCCGCCGCGAGCCGGGGCCGCTCACCGGCTGCGATCTGGATACGCTGGCCATTGTGCCCGGTGCGCATCGTTCACCAGCGACGGCAGCGTCGCGGGAGCATGTCCGCGGCGCTGGAGCCTGTCCGCTGCCCGGTCGTGTCACCGACCCTCGATTTGGAGGATGAGTGGAGACCCCGTCAGTCCTCGCCACTGCTGTCGATCGACTGCTTCTCGACTGCGCGGCCGAGCCGGGCCAACGGCAGGTGCTCGATCTCGGTGGCGGTACCGGAGGCCAGGCGGTGCGCCTGGCGACTCTCGGCCACCATGTCACCGTCGTCGATCCCAGTCTGGATGCGCTCGCGGCCCTGGCCCGCCGCGTCAGCGATGCCGGGCTGGGCGAGACCCTACGTGGCGTGCAGGGCGACGCCGAAGACCTCGCTGCCGTCGTCGAGAACGCGAGCATCGATCTCGTGCTCTGCCACGGTGTGCTCGAAGTCGTCGACGACCCCTCGGTCGCGTTGGCCTCGATCCGCCGGGTGTTGCGGCCAACCGGCCGGCTCAGCCTGCTGGTCACGCAGCGGGAGGCCGGGGTGCTCTCCCGGGTGGCGGCCGGCCAGATCCGCGCCGCTGCCGCGATGCTGGCCGATCCCGCCGGACGCTGGGGGCCCGAAGATCCGCTGCAGCGGCGGTTCACCCGGGCCGGAGTCACCGACCTGCTGCGCACCAACGGTTTCGAGCCGGTGTCGTCCGAGGGTATCCGGGTGCTGACCGACCTCGTCCCGGTCTCGGCCACGGTCAACGACCCGCACACCCAGGCCCTTCTCGACCAGATGGAACACCAGGCCGGCACCATTCCCGCCCTGCGCGACATCGCCGCCCACCTGCACGTCAACGCCCGCCTGCTGTAAAGGTGCGTCCCACGCAGGACGAGCCGGCCTCCGGGAGGTGCGGCCACTCGCTGGCGGCGGCCCAGCCGCCAGCTGGACGCGACGGGCAGCCTCTGGAGAGGTGCCGGATCACTTGCCGGTCCGAGTAGGCGTGGCTCAACTTGCTGAACTCTCGCCCCGGTACTTGCCCGTCGACCACTTGTAGGTCGAGCGGCCAGTGATCGCTGGTCAGTCGGCTCGTAGCGTGGTCACTCGATACTTGCCTGGTTGGGTGAGCCGCCGGGCCGGCCTGGTGTGCAGGGCCGGAGGGCGACGTGTGGTCGGCCACTCGTGATCCGGGCCGTTGGCGGCAGGTATCCGACGGCTCGAACGCCACTGTCACACCTGGGTGCGAAGCTTGATCTGTGACCCGAAGTCAACTCGATCGCGGTGGGTCCGGAGAGGGGCACCACCTCTCCGGGGATGACACCGGCTGCCACGTGCTGCATGTCGACATGGATGCCTTCTACGCGTCTGTGGAGTTGATCGACCGTCCCCATCTGCGCGGGCTGCCGGTGATCATCGGTGGCGGCCATCGCGGGGTCGTCCTCTCCGCCACGTACGAGGCTCGCGCGTTCGGCGTCCACTCGGCGATGCCGATGTCGCGGGCGCGGCGGCTGTGCCCGTCCGCGCACGTGATCACTCCCGATCACACCCGCTACAGCGAGGTCTCGGCCGGGGTGATGGAGATCTTCCGGTCGATCACCCCGCTGGTCGAGCCGCTCAGCCTGGACGAGGCCTTTCTCGACGTGGCCGGCGCCATCCGCCGGCTCGGCTCGCCTCGCACCATCGCCGCCCTGATCCGGTCCAGGGTGGCCGAGGAGCAGCGGATCACCTGTTCGGTCGGGGTCGCCTCCACCAAGTTCGTCGCCAAGCTGGCTTCGTCCCGCTGCAAGCCGGATGGCCTGCTGGTCGTGCCGGCCGATCAGATCATCGACTACCTCCATCCCCTGCCGGTCTCCGCGCTGTGGGGGGTGGGGGAAAAGACCGCCGACCGGCTCGACCGGCTGGGGCTGCGAACGGTCGGCCAGCTCGCCCACACTCCACTGAGCACCTTGCAGCGCAGTCTCGGCGGTGCCTCCGGCCAGCAACTGCACGATCTGGCCTGGGGCCGAGACTCCCGCCGGGTCGTTCCCGAGCGTGCCGAGAAGAGCATCGGGGCCGAGGAGACCTTCGGTACCGACGTGGACGACATCGACGTGCTGTTGCGCGAGCTGCTGCGGCTCAGCGACCGGACCGCCCGCCGGCTACGGTCGGCCGAGTGCGCCGGCAAGACGGTGGTGCTCAAAGTCAGGTTCTCCGACTTCACGACGATCACCCGATCCAAGACGCTGCGGGAACCGACAGACCTCGCCCGCGACATCTACGCCTGCGCTCGCAGTCTGCTGGAAGCCCTGCGGCTGCATCGCGCTCGGGTGCGGCTGATCGGCGTACGGGTGGAGGGAATCATCGAGGGGGGTTCGCAACCGCATCAGCTCACCTTCGACGAGCGGCCGCAGGGGTGGCGGGAGGCGGAGCGGGCCAGCGACCGGGCGGCGGCCCGGTTCGGGCCGGCCAGCGTCCGACCTGCCAGCCTGCTGAGTGGTCCGGACCGGTCTCCCCGGCAGAATCCCACGCCCTTGGGTAGGCCCCCGAGACCGGAAGATGCCGAGTCGGAATGAGGAGGCGCCCTTCGAGGAGCCGGCACGCGGTCCGGGTGGGCAGGCCGGATGGAAGAGTGGAAGAGGACGTACCGATGCGGAGTCCGTGGAGAGCCTCAGGCCGGGGTGGAAGCCACAGGGTGGGTCGAGTCGGGGTTGAAGTCTCCCGAAGGCCGGGTCGAGTCCGGAGTGAAGCGGGGTCGGGATGAAGTCGAGCCCGGATGGCGTTGTGGCGGTGTGCTGCCTGATCCCGCTGGTGGGGCGCTGGGCCGGACGGGTGGGATCTTGTCGACCCCGCAGACTGCGGGATTCGTAGATGCGAGGTCCAGTTACGGGAACACCCTTCGTGCGCGTATCGTTATCTCTATAGGAGCGCGGTGGCCATGCGGCGCGTCTCCTTGACAGACACGTCTGTAAAGTGCCTCCCGGCCTGCCCACCAGGCCGAGTTTGGACATACGCTGTGACCAGTGCTCGGCGAATGGCCTCCGAGCGCGACAGAGGAAGGGGAGCCCGATGCCACTCTCCGAGCACGAGCAAAAACTGCTTTCGCAGATGGAGCAGCAGCTTCTAGCTGAGGACCCGAGATTTGCTTCCGCCATGCGCGGTTCGCATGGAGTTTCGCGCGGAGGCAAGCGGCTGGCCATCGCGGCCGCCGGTCTCGTCATCGGTCTTGTCTGCATCGTCTTCGCCGTAGCCCAGCACCTCCCGATCCTGGCGGTGCCCGGGTTCCTGCTGATGCTGGCAGGCGTGTACTACGGCATCTCGCGTCCGAAACTGCCGGCCGCTCCCGGCCCGTCGTCCGGGGCGTCCTCGCCGTCGAACGGTCGCCCGACGCGTCCAGGTGCCGGTCGCGACTCGCTGATCGACCGCCTTGAGCAGCGGTGGGATCGTCGTCGCGACGACCAGCAACGCTGACGCTGCAGGTTTCCCCGACCTCCAACGAACCTGAAAGGCCCGCCGCTCGCCGGCGGGCCTTTCGTCATCCCGCGGACGCGCTCTGCCCTGGGGACTGTTCATCTGCGGGGACTGCCATCGGCGAACTCAACTACGGGGACTGTCATCCTCAGCGAACTCTTCGCCGTCCAGTGGGAACGCCTCGGTAAGGACGGCGACCGTCTGGTTGCCCGGAGTGGGCCCATCAGCAGTCTTCGGCTCGAAACCTGGGCTGGGTCTCGGCGCCCTGGTTCGAATGACCGTGATCGGTAGCCGCTCAGGGGGTCCCTTCAGCACCCGATGGCAACGTTATGTTCTTTCGTGCGCGACCGCTCGGCGGCTAATCCGAAAATAGCCCTGAACGGGCGCCCCGTCAGGGGGCACAACGGCTAATGCGGCCATTCGGCGAGGGGGCGGCGCCGCCGGTCTGCCCAGACGTCCAACCGGGAGCCCCGCCCCCCGTGGGCCAGCCCCAGACGCCCGGCCTAGACCATCCGGCCCAGACGCTCGGCTCCGTGAGCGGGCACGTTGTGTGCCCAATGGCAGCGTTGTGCGCGTACGTGCGCGACCGCTCGGCGGCCAATGCGGTCATTCGGCGGGGGAGCGGCGCCGCCGGTCTGCCCAGACGTCCAACCGGAGCCCCGCCCCCCGCGGGCCAGCCCCAGACGCCCGGTTACGTGAGCGGGCACGTTGTGTGCCCAATGGCAGCGTTGTGCGCGTACGTGCGCGACCGCTCGGCGGCTAACGTGGCCATTCGGCGGAGGAACGCTGTCGCCGGTCCGTCCACGCACCCGACTCCAGGGCCCCCTGTCGGGAGTCCGCCTCCAGGCGCCCGGCCCAGGCGCCCGGCCCAGGCGCCGGGCCCAGACGCCCGGCCCAGGGGCGCGCGGGCCCGTACCCGGCCGCATTGTGTGCCCAATGGCAGCGTTGTGCCCGTACTTGCGCGACCACTCGACGGCTAACGTCGCCGTTCGCGGGCGCAACGTGACCCTCCGGTACGCAAACCCGGGTCTGACCTCTTGGCTCACGGAATCAGGACCCCGGTCGGCTCGGACTACGGCCGGTCCGGCGGGGGACCGGCGTCGCGGGCTGCCAGCGCCCGGTCAGTTCGATGGCGCAGATCCCGTCGGCGCCCGACGCGGAGCGCTTTGGGGTGTGTCGGGGAGGGCGGTCGCGGGGGCGGGAATGATCGACGCCCACCCCTAGTTACATGCGCATGCATATACTTCTGGTCTAGAGGCGTCCGGGACAGTGCCGGTCGGGCGGCCAGAAGTCGGGTTCGATCACCCGCGACATACCTCAAGGAGCAAACACCACCATGCAGATGCAGTTCGGGGTCTTCTCGGTCAGTGACATCACCCGCGACCCCGTGACCGGCCGGACGCCCAGCGAGGCCGAGCGGATTCGCGCCGCCATCGAGATCGCCAGGAAGACCGAAGAGATCGGACTGGATGTCTTCGCGATCGGCGAGCACCACAATCCGCCTTTCTTCTCGTCCTCGCCCACCACGTTGCTGGCGGCGATCGCCGCGCAGACCGAGCGGCTCGTCGTCTCGACCGCCACCACCCTGATCACCACGAACGACCCGGTCCGGATCGCCGAGGAGTACTCGATGCTCCAGCACGTCTCGGGCGGCCGGATGGACCTGATGCTCGGTCGTGGCAACACCGCGCCGGTCTATCCGTGGTTCGGCAAGGACATCCGCACGAGCCTCCCGCTGGCCCTGGAGAACTACAACCTGCTGCACCGCCTGTGGCGGGAGGACGTCGTCGATTTCGACGGCCGATTCCGCAGCTCACTGCAGGGCTTCACCGCCACCCCGCGACCGCTGGACGACGTCCCGCCGTTCGTCTGGCACGGCTCCATCCGCACGCCGGAGATCGCCGAACAGGCCGCCTACTACGGCGACGGATTCTTCGCCAACAACATCTTCTGGCCCAAGGAGCACTACCAGCAGCTGGTCGGCTTCTATCGCCAGCGCTTCGCACACTACGGCCACGGCACCCCGGAGCAGGCGATCGTCGGTCTCGGCGGGCAGGCGTACATCGCCAAGCGCTCGCAGGACGCGATCCGCGACTTCCGTCCGTACTTCGACGAGGCTCCGGTCTACGGACACGGCCCCTCGATGGAGGACTTCATGGCGCAGACCCCGCTCTCCGTCGGCAGCCCCCAGGAGGTCATCGACAAGACCCTGACCTTCCGGGAGCACTTCGGCGACTACCAGCGTCAGCTGTTCCTGATCGACCACGCCGGTCTTCCACTGCCCACCGTGTTGGAGCAGCTCGAGCTTCTCGGTGGCGAGGTCGTCCCCGTGCTCCGGCGCGAACTGGAGTCACGGCGCACGCCCGGTACCGCGGCGGCCCCCACGCACGACAGTCTGGTGCGCGCGAAGTACGGCGACGCCGAGCCTCGCCAGCCACGGCCCAACGCCAACCGGGGTGACAACGTCACCGGCGGCTCGCCCTACCAGGACACCGCCGAGGTCGCGGCCCGGCAGGCCCGGTGAGCGCCATGACCGCAGATCGGAGCCACGACGCCGGCCGGGGACGGGCCACCGATCTGCGACTCGCGAACGACTCGTGGGAGGCGCTGCTGCGCGCCCATGCGGCCCTGATGCGCGGCTTCGCTGCCGAGCAGATGTGGAGCGAGTTGTCGATGAGCGAGTACGACGTGCTCTACACGTTGCGCAAGGCCGGTTGCGCCCTGAGGCTGGGCGAGCTCAACCAGGCAGTCCTGCTCAGTCAGCCGGCACTGTCCCGACTGGTGGAGCGGCTGGCCGGCCGTGGCCTGGTGACCAGGGTCAGTGACCCGCAGGACCGCCGCGGAGTGCTCGTCTCGCTGACCGAGGCGGGTGTGCAGGCTCAGCGCCGGACCGGCCTGCGTCACGCCCGCAGCGTCGCGACGCGGGTCTCGGCCGTCCTCACTCCGGACGAGCAGCGCCTCCTGCTCGACCTGTGCGAGCGGCTCGCGGACGGAGCCGGCCACCACCAGCCGCCGGACCGGCCCGGTCACCACACGCCGAACCAGCCCGGACGGAACGCGCCACACCAGCCCAGTCACCACCCGCCCAGCCACGACACACCCAGCCACGACACCCCGGATCAGCCCGG
>JBDIAG010000200.1:0-7398 GCA_039812305.1 Actinomycetales bacterium
GCAGCTGTTACTCAGCTGGGCGACGGTCTGGAAGTCCAAGGCCCGCGACGAGATCGTCCTGACCCGCCTGGCCACCGACCCGCACTCACCGGCCGAGTTCCGCTGCAACCAGATCGTGCGCAACCTGGACGAGTACTACGAGGCGTTCGGCACCGGCCCGGAGGACGCCCTCTGGCTGGCGACGGAAGACCGCGTGACGATCTGGTGAGGCGGGCACCGGCGGCGAAGGTGGTATTGATCGGTGCCGGTCCAGCTGCGGCAGTCATCGACCTGCTGCACCCGGGCATCAGGGCAACCGATCGCCCGGCTCGATGAGCGGCACGAAACGGTAGGGGCCGCAGTCCTCCTGCCGCACGGAGCCGTCGTCGAGCCGGGTGAGACGCAGCATCTTCGATCCGACGGGTATCACCATGCGTCCGCCCTCGGCCAGTTGGTCGACCAGGTCGTCGGGAATGCGGGTCGCGTTGGCGGAGACCAGGATGCGGTCGTAGGGCGCCTCGGCGGGCCAGCCCAGCCATTCCGGACGGGCCGCTTCGATCCGCGCCCACGGCAGGCCGGCCGCGGCCAGGTTGCCCGCGCCCCAGCTGCGCAACTGCGGGACGATCTCGGTGCCGACGACGCTGCCCGCCGGGCCGGTGAGGACCGCGAGCAGGGCCGTGCTCCAGCCCGACCCGGCGCCGACGTCCAGCACGTGGTCGCCCGGCTGCACGTCGAGCAGCTCCAGCATGTCGCGGACGGTGCGCGGCTGGGAGTTCGTCTGGCCGTAGCCGATGTCGAGGGGGCGGTCGAGGCCCGACCGTCCCCTCGATCCGGCAGGCAGGAAACCGGCCCGCGGCACCTTCCGCAGGGCCTCGGCGACCCGTCTGGCGGATGCGCGTCGCGTCATGGCTCCTCTTCCGCCGCGGCGGACCGTCAGCCGGCCGCCACCACGGCGGCGCGAAACGCCTCGCGACGGGCCGGGTAGTAGTCATCCCAGAGCACGTCACCAGCCTCCGCGCCGCGCACCACGGCCGCAAGTCGATCGAGGTAGTACTCCCACCCCGGACCGACGTGGCTGGCCGTCTCCGGATCGTTCATCACCTGGGCGAACGTCAGAGTGGTGCGTCCGTCCTGTTCGGTGAGCTCCAGCTCGAGTCGCCAGGGGTCGGCCGGCGCCTGTCCCTCCGTCCTCGGAAGATGTTCGCCCAGGCCCGTGACGGCTTCGAGCACCAGCCGCCGCGGCGGATCGCAGACGAGGATCCGGTGCGGCTCGGCGGTGGCCTCCTCCCCCTCGGCGGTCATCGTGAAATCGATCAGACCGGTTGCCGGATCGCCGCTCCAGGTACCGATCCAACGCCGGGTCCGCTCCGGTTCGGTCAGTGCCGCCCAGACGTCGGCGATCGGCGCGCCGAACGTCCGCTCGAAGATCAGATAGGTGTCGCCGGAACGCTTTTCGGTTCGCACAGGGCTGCCGCTCATCAGCCGGTCTCCTTGGTCGGGGTGGTGGGTACGGGGGTACCGCCGGATCGCGCCCGCGGGGCGGCTTGCCGCCGCTCCCGGCCGACACGGCGCACTTCGAGATCGAGGGCGTCGAGGGCATGCGCCGGTACGCGCGGACGACGCCCACCGGGCGGCGCCCACCGGTCGAGGCACTCGCGCACCGGGGTGAGGCCGGTGGCCAGGAGGCGATAGTGACGTTCACGACCTGTCGTCGTCGCCTCGGCCAGCCCGGCGTCGACCAGGATCTTCAGGTGCTTGCTGACGGCCGGCCGGCTGATCGCCTGGTCGGCCGCCAGATCGACGACGCGGCAAGGCCGTTCGGCCAGCCGGGAGAGCAACTGACGACGGACCGGATCGGCGAGCGCTCCGAAGACGTCCACCCAGATAGGTAACCTCAGAGTTACCA
Source organism: Actinomycetales bacterium (assembly GCA_039812305.1). Taxonomy (GTDB): domain Bacteria; phylum Actinomycetota; class Actinomycetes; order Actinomycetales; family CAWJMD01; genus JBDIAG01. The sequence continues at coordinate 1,886 of JBDIAG010000200.1, forward strand.
ATCTGGCAAGCCCGGGCCGGGGATTCTGTCAGGATTGACGTCGTGCCTTCCTCCACTACTCCGCTCGCCGACGCCGGCATCGCCCTTGGTTCTCTGGACGGCCGCTACCGCGCCGCCGTCGCCCCGCTGGTCGACCACCTCTCCGAGGCCGCGCTGAACCGCGAGCGGGTGCACGTCGAGATCGAGTGGCTCCTCCACCTCACCGACAACAAGGTCGTCCCCGGGGCGGACCCGCTGCCGGAGGGCGAGAAGGCCCGTCTCCGCGCGGTGGTGACCGGCTTCGGGCCGGACGACGTGGCCGAGCTGGCCGCGATCGAGCGGGAGACGGCCCACGACGTCAAGGCCGTCGAGTACTTCGTGAAGAGGCGCCTGGCCGGGACCGAGAGCGCGGCTGCCAGCGAACTGGTGCACTTCTGCTGCACGAGCGAGGACATCAACAACCTCTCCTACGCCCTGATGGTGCGGGGTGCGGTCACCCACGTGTGGCTGCCCGCCGCGACCGCCGTCGTGGACCAGCTGGCCGGGATGGCCCGCGACCTGCGCGAGGTGCCGATGCTCGCCCGCACGCACGGGCAGCCGGCCACGCCCACGACCCTGGGCAAGGAACTGGCGGTGCTCGCGCACCGGCTGCGCAGGCAGCTCCGCCGGATCGCGTCCGCCGAGTTCCTGGGCAAGCTCAACGGCGCGACCGGCACGTTCGGCGCCCACCTGGCCGCGGTTCCGCAGGCCGACTGGCCGGGCATCTCGAGAGCCTTCGTGGAAGGCCTCGGGCTGACCTGGAACCCGCTGACGACCCAGATCGAGTCACACGACTGGCAGGCGGAGCTGTACTCCGACCTGGCCCGGTTCAACCGCATCCTGCACAACCTGGCCACCGACGTCTGGACGTACATCTCGCTCGGCTACTTCGCCCAGAGCCTGGGGGCCCACGGTTCGACCGGGTCCTCCACGATGCCGCACAAGGTGAACCCGATCCGGTTCGAGAACGCCGAGGCGAACCTCGAGGTCTCCTGCGCGTTGCTGGACGTGCTGGCGTCCACCCTGGTGACCAGCCGGCTGCAGCGCGATCTGACCGACTCCTCGATGCAGCGCAATATCGGCACCGCGTTCGGCCACAGCCTGCTCGCCCTGGACAACGTCAGCCGGGGGCTGGCCGGGCTGGTCGCCGACCCGGAGGCGATGGCCGCGGACCTCGACCGGAACTGGGAGGTGCTCGGGGAGGCGATCCAGACCGCGATGCGCGCGGCCGGCGTCGCCGGTGCCACCGGCATGGAGAATCCGTACGAGCGCCTGAAGGACCTCACCCGCGGCCGCCGCGTCGACGGACCGGCCATGCGCGAGTTCATCGGCGGACTCGGGCTGCCGGCCGACGTCCGCGACCGCCTGGTCGCGCTGACACCGGCCGGGTACATCGGGCTGGCCCCGGCCCTGGTCGACCATCTGGGCTGAGGACGCGACTCGGGCTGCTGAGTCGGGCTGGGCACTCCCGGCGCCGGCCCGAGCGGAGGGGTAGTACTCTCACGGCGGCCTCCGAGCCAGTCCCCAGCTTCATGCCAGGCGACCCTCCGATGCTGATGGTGGATCGAAAACATCATCAGCACGAAGGGAATCGAACCTTGAAGAAGACAACGGTGATCATGGCCGTCTCGGGCGCCCTGACGCTCTCGGTCATCGGTGGTGCGGCCGTGGCCATACCCCGCCTGACGGCCGGCGAGAGCCAGGGCTCCGGATTCGGCGGGCCCGGTGGGTATGCCGCACACGACTCCGCGGCCAGCGGACCGGGCCAGAACGGCAACCAGGACGGCAGCCGGGGACAGCAGACGCGCATCAGCGAGGCGCTGGCACAGCTGGTCGAGGACGGGACGCTCACCCAGGAGCAGGCGGACGCGGTCGCCGAGGCCCTCTCCGGGATGGATCAGATGGGCGGACCGGGTGGTCCGCCGGGCCAGGCGGGCTCGGGTCAAGAGGGCTCGGGCCAGGCGGGCTCGGGTCCCGGCTCGGCGGGCTCGGGCGGAGGAGCGTCCTTCGGCGGCGTTCCCGGCTCGTCCGATGCTCCGGCGGCACCCGATGACTCGGCCCAGTCGGGTACGTCTCCGACCTCCCTGCCGAACCTGTCGACGACCTGACCCGCCGGCTCGGCGTGAGCGCCCGACGCGAGCCGTCGGGCGGCTCTCCCATCGACCGGCACGCGGCCGGGTCCCGGGTGCCGGTGGCCCCACGAGACAATGAGCCGTGAGCACTCGCCCCTATCGCGCCGAAGTGCTCATCGTCCTGGGGCTCTCGCTCGGGCAGTCGGCCGTCTACGCCGTGGTGAGCCTGATCGCCAAGTTGACCCAGGGCCCGATCTCGCAGGCCACCGCCACTCTCAATCAGTCGGTCAGCCCGCGCCCCTGGCTCGATCTGACGTACCAGCTCCTGGGCATCGGCTTCCAGCTCGTCCCCGTGCTGCTCGCGCTCTACCTCCTCGGAACGAGGACCGGCGCCGCGGCAATCGACGGGACAGCCGCCGACGGCGGCACGTCCACACCCGGCCACCGGCTGATCGGGCTGGACCGGGCGCGTCCGGGACGTGACCTGGCCACCGGGTTCGGGCTGGCGGCGCTCATCGGCATTCCCGGCCTGGGCCTCTACTACGCCGGCCGGGCCCTCGGCGTCACCGCCACCGTCGTGCCCGCGGCCCTCGGCGAGCATTGGTGGACGGTGCCCGTCCTCGTCGCCTCCGCGCTGCAGAACGCGCTGGTCGAGGAGGTGATCGTGGTCGGCTACCTCTTCACCCGGCTGCGCCACCTCGGCTGGACGACCCCGGCCGTCCTCGCCGTCAGTGCGTTGTTGCGCGGCAGCTACCACCTCTACCAGGGCTTCGGCCCCTTCGTCGCGAACGCGATCATGGGGGTCATCTTCGGGTTCGTCTATCTACGCACGGGACGGGTGACGGCCCTGGTCATCGCCCACGCACTCCTCGACATCGTGGCGTTCGTCGGATATGCCCTGTTCGCTCACGCCCTGGGTCTGCGCTGACCGCCGGTCCCCTCGCCCAGGGGCACGGAAACACGCGATCGCCAGTCCGAGGCGCTCATGGCTGCCGGCGAGAGTGGTGGCCGCTCAGATGCGGACGATGCCGTCGGCGGTGGCGAAGGCCACCGACATCAGGCCCGGCTGCCCCTTCGGCGACACCCACTTCACCCGGACATCGCGCAGGGTCTCGCCGGCGTCCATCCCCAGCCAGTTGCGGACGCGATCCGGGCTGCCGGCGATCTCCAGTTCCACGATCTGCACGTCCGACGGCTTGTCCGCCCCGGGGCGCAGGGCGTCGTCGATCTCCCACTTCAGGATGTAGGGGAGTTGCGGATCGGCCATCAGCCCCTTGAGGCCGATCTGCTTCCACCACAGTTCGACGCCATCCGGCCGGGTGCGGTGTCCTTCGACGGCGGACCGCTCCAGCCGGCGCTCGAAGAAGGTCAGATCGTCGGTGGAGACCACCCACCCCAGCCAACCGCCGCCACTCTCCGAGCGGGCGCGCACCGCCTGCCCGAAGAAGGCGTTCGCCGCCACCGGGTGGTCGAGCACCTCGACCACCTCGAGGTAGTGGAAGCCGGCCAGGGGGAGCAGCATGTTCCGGGTGCCGAACTGCGGGTGATAGCCGCCGTCCAGCGGCTCGACTCCGAGAGCCTGGGCGAGACGCTTGGTCGTCGGGATCAGACCGTCCGGCTCGGACGCGTACGACAGGTGATCAAGCTGCACGCCCGACAGCGTCTCAGATACTGGGAAGAGACTCGAAACCGGGCTGTTTTCCGGCCGCTGCGCACGCAGCGCAGCGCACGCTCAGCGCACGCCGCGCGGCCGGAACTGGACACTGATGCGCGGCCCGACCGGCCGGTTCGACTTCGGCACCGCATGCTCCCAGGTGCGCTGGCAGGAGCCACCCATGACGAAGAGGTCGCCGTGACCCACCTGGAACCTCACCGACGCCCCGCCCGCGCGCGGCCGCAGCAGGAGTTGACGTGGCGAGCCGAGCGAGACGATGGCCACGATCGTGTCTTCGGTACGGCCCCGGCCGATCGTGTCGCCGTGCCAGGCGACTGAGTCCTTCCCGTCCCGGTACAGGCACAGCCCCGCGGTCGCCAGCGGCTCCCCCAGGTGCGGCTGGTAGATCTCGTTCAGGCGATCGCGCATCCGCGACAGGCATTCGTCCGGCCAGGGTTCCCGCTCGTCATAGTAGGCGACCAGACGCGGCACGTCCACTATCCGCTCGTACATCTGGCGGCGCTCGGCCCGCCAGGCGGCCAGCGCCTCCAGGCGGGCGAAGGCCTCATCCGCCTCCGACCACCAGGACGGCGCGAAATCCACCCACGCCCCGGCCGCCAGATCGCGGCGCTGGGGCGGCATCGGAGCGTCGCGCTCTTCCAAAAGGGAGGGGTGGACCGCGTAGCTCATCCCGTCACAGTAGCCGATCCGGATCTTTGTTCCAAGTCTTGCACCGAAAACTATTACCGATCTCGAGGTCAGGCGAGACTGCTCGGATCGTCCGGTACGTCCACCGCGTGCTGGCGCAACGCCGCCAGCGGGACGATCGTCAGCGCGTCCTCATGGGTGGCGGCGAGCACGACCGGAGCCGCCGCGCCATCCTCGTAGGACTGCAGCCACCTCGCCGCGACCACACACCAGCGGTCCCCGGGGTGCAGACCGGGGAAGAGATACTCGGGCCGCGGGGTGGTGAGGTCATTGCCGACACCGCGCTGGTGCTCCAGGAATTCACTCGTCACCACCGCGCAGATCGTGTGGCTGCCCTGGTCCTCGGGGCTGGCGGCGCAACAGCCGTCGCGGAACCAGCCGGTCATCGGGTCGGTGCTGCACGGCTCCAGCGGCCCACCCAGAACATTGCGATCCTTCACGGACTCAGATTGGCAGTCGGCGGGCCCAATTGGTGGCGCCCGGTCGGGACGAAAATGATTCCAGTCGCGCCGACGGCAACCTCAGCTGCTGATGTCCTTGCTCGCGAACCGCGCCCAGGCCGCCAGGAGGAAGACCACCGCGTAGGCGAGATCCACTCCCACACCGGCGACCATGGTGTCCCAGTGGGGCGGGTCGCGCAGCAGGTCGTAGAACGCCGGCCAGCGGTGGACGAGCAGCCACGGCTGCAGGAAATCCAGCTGGGGCACCGTCTCCAGGATCCACTGGATGGTAGAGAAGGCGACCGTGGCCACCATCGCCGCGATCGGCTGCTCGGTCAGCACGGAGAAGAAGAGCCCGACCGCGCTCAACGCGGCCAGACCGGCGGCGAGGTAGCCGGCGCACAGGAAGAGCCGCCAGAGTCCTTCGCCAAGAGGCAGTTGGGAGCCGGACAAGGTGGTCATCGGACCGATGCCGAACAGGATGCCGCCGGCCAGCACGCCGGCCGCGGCCACGATCACCGTGGCGACGAGGCATCCGACGACGACGCCCGCGTACTTGACGGCCAGCAGCCGGGTCCGGGAGATGGGCACGGTGAGCAGGTATCGCAGCGTGCCGGTGTG
>JBDIAG010000201.1:0-7368 GCA_039812305.1 Actinomycetales bacterium
AAGAGCTGGCGACGCTCGCCTCCCTCGGCGTCGCGGACGTGATGGGCGCCCAGCCGGCCAAGGACGCACAGGGGCCCCTCGGGTCGCCGACGCTGCCGCCGCTGGCGTTGCTGTTCACCACGCTGAACGCATTCCTCGAATCGTTTTTCTTTCGCCGGGCGGATCCCGTATGGCTCTTCGTCGTGCTGAGCATCGCCGGCCTCCGGTTCGTCGCCCGCTTCCCCGTGAAGGGCTCGGCCGTCGGCGACAACCAAACTTGAAGGGAGGCCGTACTGCGTATATTTTCTCGCGGGCGGTGATTTTGAAATGCGTATCGACGTAAAGACAAGGCGCGAAAAGCAGCGCGAGGAAATCAGGGCGGATCTGGTTGCAGCAGCGCATGCGCTCGTGAAGGACGAGGGTTATGATGGCCTGACCATTCGCAAGCTCGCGGAACGGGCGGGGCTGGCCACCATGTCCGTCTATTCCTATTTCGCGGACAAGCAGTCGATTCTCGAAGCCATGGCGGAAGACGCCTTTGTCGAGTTGGCCAAACGCTGCGAGGCTCGCCGCACCGACGACGATCCGCCCGGTCGGCGACAGCCAGGGCGCGGTGCGCTGGAAGATGTCGTTGAGGTAGACGTGCGAGACCAGGATCAGGTCGTAGCCGGCGGCGGCCGGCGTCCAGACCCGCAGGTCGGCGAGTTCGGCCCGCACGGCGAGGCCTCGATGGCCGGCCTCGTCGGCCATCCGCCACAGGCCGCTGCGGGAGAAGTCCACGCCGGTGACGTCCCAGCCCTGCTCGGCCAGCCAGAGCGCGTGACGTCCGCTGCCGCAACCGAGGTCGAGCGCGCGGCCGGGCACCAGCGGCGCGATCTCGGAGACCACGGTCGGATCGGGCAGCAGATCGTGCTCGAGGGTGCGGTAGGTGGTGTCCCAGGCGTGGGCGCCCAGGCCCGGCTCGTCCTCGTCGGCGATCTCGATCACCGAGAGGTGCTCGTCGGTGCCGCCGGCCTCCACCAGCCGGGAGCAGTCGATGACCACCCGCCAGGTCTGGGTGGGCTGGCTGGCCCGGGCCGGGGTCATCCGGGCCAGGGCGGGATCGCCGATGAGGGCGGGATAGACCCGCCAGCGGGTGAGCACCCGGCTGACGTTGATCGAGCTCTCGTCGCGCTCGCCGGTGGCGACCGGCGTCTCCTCGACCGACACCGGGACGATCGCCGCGTACGCGTCCGCGCCGAGCCGTCCCCGCAGGGTCGTCTCGGCCAGCCGGACGGCCGCGCAGTGGTGCGCCCGGCCGGCGAAGCGGTCCAGGACGAGTCGCTCCTGCCAGGTCGCGTCCAGGAGTTCGGTCACCAGCCTCGGCCGCAGGTTGAGGTGGACGTAGTTGCCCGGCAACGAGATGGAGTTGACCGAGTCCGCCGGTCCCGCGGTCAGCGCGGTCTCCCAGACGTTCTCCGGGTCGACGGCGGCCAGCGCCGAGGCGACGGTCGGGCCGTCGAGACGCCGGGTGGAGGATCCGTGCGCGGTGACCAGGGTCAGCGGCTCGGCCTCCTGCCAGCCGGTCGGCACCCGGCAGGACTGCACGTCCTCGGCGGCCGTGTCCAGATCCAGGGTCGCCAGCTCGTCCAGGTCGTCGACCGTGCGGGTGACGACGAGACCCTCGTGCGCCGGCGTCGACAGGAACACCCGCGGACGGCTCACCGGGGCCACCGTGCCGGTGATCTCGTCCCGCGGGCGCCGGATCACGCTGACGATCGCGTCGTGCCGGGCGCCGAAGCGCCGGAGCAGGTCGCCGGTCGTCTCGTCCAGGCCGTCCACCGGCTCGGTCGGCCACGCCTGCGGCTGCTCGACCAGCAGATAGAGCCCCGGGGCGATGGTCTCCGTCTGGTCGCCGGCCGTGCTCTCGACGGGGGCGATCGTCTGGACGAGCTGGTGCAGTTCGACCGCGGCGCTCACCGAAGCCGACAGGGTCGGTTCGAGGGGCGACTCGATCTCGGACGGGGCCGAACCCTGGCGCGGGATACCCGGCGAAAGGTTCGTGTTCGGGCTTTTGCGGCCAAGCGCCATCGGAGGGGCGTCCCTTCAGAAGTCGGTACCTTCTAGGGATCGGGGACGGCCCGAAATGCCTTGAGCGTCCGACCGGGTTGGCGGGCGTGACGCTCGGTTGCGGACGGTGAACTCACCAACGCGGACAGACCGGCCCAATGTGCGGCGAATGGCACCGTTCGTGGCCGAGTGGTGGCGGTGAGCGCGCCCTTTCGGTCCTGAGCGCGTCCCGGCGTGGATCGGATCACTAGGGTGCTGGTGTGGAGCTTCCGGTGATGCCACCGATCCAGCCGATGCTGGCGAGGATCGCCCCTCTCGAGGAAACCCTCTCGCTGCTCCCCGACGTTCGGATCGAGCCGAAATGGGACGGATTTCGTGCCATCGTCTTCCGGGACGGCGACGAGGTGCGGATCGATTCGCGCAACGGCCGGGAGATCACCCGGTTCTTTCCCGAGGTGTGTGCGGCCGTGCGCCGGGTGCTGCCCGACCGGTGTGTCGTCGACGGCGAGATCGTCCGGATCGGGGACGACGGCGTGCTCGATTTCGGCGCGCTGCAGCTACGACTGCACCCCGCCCGCAGCCGGGTCGAGCGACTGCGGGCCGAACTGCCGGCCACGCTGGTGCTCTTCGACCTGCTCTGCACGGGGGATCGCGTGCTGCTCGAGACGCCGTTCGACGCACGCCGGCGCGAGCTCGCCGGACATCTTCCGACCGGTGTGCCGGCCCGGCCCAATGCCGACGAGGTCTGGCTGACGCCGATCACCGACGATCCGGCCACAGCGCGCCGATGGTTCGACGACCTGGAAGGCGCCGGTCTGGACGGCGTGATCGCCAAGGGCCGTGACCTCGCCTATCTGCCCGGCAAGCGGGTGATGACCAAGGTCAAGCACCGGCGGACGGCGGACTGCGTGGTGGCCGGCTATCGCGAGCACACCTCCGGCCCGGACGCGGTCGGCTCGCTGCTGCTCGGCCTGTACGGCGAGGACGGCCGTCTGGTGCCGGTGGGCGTGGTCGGCGCGCTGCCGCTGCGGCGTCGCCGCGAGCTCGTCACGGAACTGGCCGGGCTGGTCATCCCGCCCGAGGACCATCCGTGGCTGCGCGAACTGCCTGCCGAGATGGCGGAACGGGTGTCCGGCTTCAGCAGCCGGTGGGCGCCGGGCAAGAGCCTGGCGTTCGTCCCGTTGCGACCGGAGCGGGTGCTGGAGGTGCGCTACGAGTCGTTCCAGGGCCATAGATTCCGCCATATGGCTCAGTTCGAACGGTGGCGGCCGGATCGCGAGCCGACGTCCTGCGGCTTCGATCAGCTGACCCCGGCAGGCGTCACCGACCTGCGTGCACGACACTGGGATGCGTGACGCAGCCTTCGCCTTCCGTTCCGACCGCCAAGGGAGACATTCCGCTTCCGTTGCGGATGGCCGCCAGCTATGCCTGGCGGATCGCCCTCTTCGTCCTGGTGATCTATGGCGGTCTGCGGCTCGTGGACCAGTTCATGACGCTCGTCGTCCCCTTCCTGGTGGCGGTGCTGGTGGCCGCCCTGCTGCACCCGCTGGTGATCCTGCTCGACCGCTGGCTGCCGCGCGGGGTGTCGGTGGCGATCACGCTGGTCGCGTTGCTGGCCGTGCTGTCCGGACTGTTCACGCTGGTCGGCACCCAGATCTCCGGGCAGATGACGCAGTTGACGGCGCAGGCGCTGGCCGGCCTGGCGCAGCTGCAGTCGTGGCTGTCCGACGGGCCGCTGCGGCTGGGGTCGGAGGAGATCAACTCCTACGTCCAGGAGATCACTAACCAGCTCAGCGCCAACTCCACCGAGATCGCCCGGCGCGCGCTGACCGTCGGAGCGACCGCGGGGGAGGTCGTGACCGGCCTCGTGCTGGCCATCTTCACGCTGATCTTCCTGCTGCTGGACGGACGGGCGATCTGGCTGTGGATGATCCGGTTCGTGCCCCGGCGCGGTCGCGGCCGGGCGGACGAGGCCGGGCTGGCCGGCTGGGTCTCGCTGACCAGCTACGTCCGGGCCACGGTGCTGGTGGCCGCGGTCGACGCGATCGGCATCGGCATCGGCGCGGCGATCCTCGGCGTGCCCCTTGCCGTCCCGCTGGCCCTGCTGGTCTTCGTCGGCGCCTTCGTGCCGATCGTCGGTGCCCTGGTCAGCGGCGCGGTCGCGGTGCTGGTCGCCCTGCTCGCCCTGGGCTGGGTCAAGGCGCTGATCATGCTGGCGATCGTGATCGGCGTTCAGCAGGTGGAATCGCATGTGCTGCAGCCGTTCCTGATGGGCCGGATGGTCTCGGTGCATCCGCTCGGGGTGGTGTTCGCGATCGGTGCCGGCATCATCGTCGGCGGGATCGTCGGGGCCCTGTTCGCGGTGCCGCTGGTCGCGGTGCTGAACACCGTCGTGCACTCGCTGGCCGGCTCGGCCGAGGCCGAGGTCGAAGCCGCGGCCGAGGAGTTATCCACAGGCGAGGACGAAGCGCTGCCGGAGGACGGCCCGGCTGTGCGAAGCTAGATGGCCGAGCCATCCGTCCGCGCAGGGGGACCCATGTCGAACAGCGACGACAGACCTATGCCCGAATACTCGTCCGACTACCGTCCGGGCGAGATCGTGCCGCTGGCCAAGCCGAGGGGCGACAGCATCCAGCCCCCGGCGGGTCAGCCGTACGGAGCCTCTGCGGGCCAGCCGTACGGAGCCGCTGCCGGTCAGCAGTACGGAGCCGCTGCCGGTCAGCAGTACGGAGCTTCTGCGGGTCAGCCGTACGGCGACCAGCCCGATCGGGAGTGGCCCTCCGGTGGTCAGTCGTCCGGGCTCCAGCCCTACGGTGGCCAGCCGTCCTACGGGGCGCAGCCGTCCTATGGGAATCAGCCGTCCTATGGCGGCCAGGCGTACGGGGGTCAGGGGTACGGCGGGCAGGCGGTGCCGGTCCAGGGGTACGGACCCTATGTTCCGGTCGTGGCGCTCAAGGACTCCGGGATCGCCTACCTGCTCTGGTTCTTCCTCGGCGGTCTGGGCGTGCACCAGTTCTACCTCGGCCGGGCCGGTTTCGGGGTGACGTACCTGGTTCTGTCGCTGCTCGGGTGGGCCACGCTCTGGTTCGGCGTCGGGCTGTTCCTGCTCGTGCCCCTGGGCATCATGTTGCTGATCGATCTGTTCCTCATCCCCGGTTACGTCCGGGACGTCAATGCGCGGGCGATGGGTGTCCAGCGACCGTTCTGACCAGACCACCGACAAGGACGAGCAGCAGGAGCGCATCCCGGGCGCCGTCTGGGTGCTGGCCGGCGTCGCCTTCGCCGTCGCGCTGGGCTTCGGGGTGGTGGCGCCGGCGATCCCGCTGTTCGCGCGGGAGTACGGGGTCGGCAAGACCGCGATCGGCCTGGCGATCAGCGCGTTCGCCTTCTTCCGGTTCGTCTCCGCGCTGGGAGCCGGCGGCGCCGTCGACCGCTTCGGCGAGCGGCGGATGCTGGTCGTCGGACTGCTGACCGTCGCGTTGACCACCGGCACGGCGCCGCTGGCCACCCACTACGTCTGGTTCGTCGCCCTGCGCGGCATCGGCGGCGTCGGCTCCGCGGCGTTCACCGTGGCCGCGACCTCGCTGGTGCTGCGGGTGGCGCCCGCGGCCAAGCGTGGCCGCGCCACGACCCGGTTCCAGTCCGGGTTCCTCTTCGGCGGTGTGATGGGCCCGGCGATCGGCGGCGCGCTGACCGACATCGACCCCGGAATGCCGTTCTTCTTCTACGCCGGCACGCTCATCGTGGCCGCCGCGGTGGCGCTGATCGGCCTGCGGCACGTCGACGAGCGGGACAAGCGCCTGGCCGCATCGTCCGGCGGGGTGGTGGCGCAGCCGGGCTGGGCCGAGATGCGGGCGGTGGTGCTGCACCGGGCCTACCTGGCCGCGCTGGTGGTGAACTTCGGCGCCGGCTGGTCGCTGTTCGGCGTCCGCAACTCGCTCGTCCCGTTGTACGTCGTCGAAGATCTCGGCCGCAGCGCGACGTTCACCGGAGTGGGTCTGCTGGTCGGCTCGGCGGCCCAGGCGATCGCGCTGCTGCGGGCCGGCTGGTTCACCGACGTGATCGGCCGGCGCCCGGCGATCATCGCCGGCGCGGCGCTGGCGGCGCTGGCGATGGCCGTGCTGGCGCTGCCCGGGCACGCGGTCGCGTTCCTGGTCTCGATGGCCGTTCTCGGTGTGGCCGGCTCGGTGCTCGGCAGCGCACCGGCGTCCGTGGTGGGTGACCTGAGTCCGGGCCGGGGTGGGAAGCTGGTCGCTGCCTTCGGCATGTCCAGCGACATCGGGGCCGTGACGGGACCGTTGGTGGCGGGCGCGATCGCCGACCACGGAGGCACCCAGCTGGCCTTCGGCGTCACCGCCGCGGTGCTCGCCGTGGGCGTCGCGGCGGGGCTATGGATGCCGGAGACACGCGGGCGCGATGCGCAGAATGGAAGAGGCGGGTAAACTCACTGCTTTCGTGTCCTCGTGCCCGCCTGGCAACCGGCGGGCACGACTGTTGAGGGCGGTCTCTCGACACGCACACGCACACCCAAGGAGCGCAGGAATGACTGAGACACCGACGAACTGGCTGACCCAGGAGGCCTTCGACCGGCTGAGTGCCGAGTTGGCGGATCTCAAGGGCCCGCGTCGGCAGGAGATCTCGCGCCGGATCGAGGCGGCCCGTGAGGAGGGCGACCTCAAGGAGAACGGCGGCTATCACGCCGCGAAGGACGAGCAGGGCAAGATGGAGGCTCGCATCCGGCAGCTGGACGAACTTCTGCGCAACGCCACCGTGGGCGAGCGGCCCGCCGACGACGGGATCGTCGAGCCGGGCATGGTGGTGGAGGCGACCGTGGCCGGCCGCCCGATGACCTTCCTGATCGGTCACCGGGAGATCTCGGACGGGTCCGACCTGGCCGTCTACAGCGAGAAGTCACCGCTCGGCGAGGCGATCATCGGCAAGCGCGAAGGCGATGCGACGTCCTACTCGGCGCCGAACGGACGCACCGTCCAGGTGCAGATCCTGTCGGCCAAGCCGTACGGCGGCTGAGCCGGCCGGGTTCATCGTCCGGGGTTCGTCGTCCGCTGGTTCGTCGTCCGGGGCAGCCACCGCTGGAACGTCCGTCGGTCAGGGGACGACGCACTCGTCCACGACGGCTGTCACGGCGCGCTGCTGGGTCAGGATCTCGACCTGCTCGCGGACCGTGTTGCCGGGCTCGGGCACGACGACCGACACCTCCTGACGGCCTACGACCGAGAAGTCCTCGGCCAGGGCCTGCACCGTGCAGGTGGCGGTCGTACCGGTGTAGACGGTGACGTCGAAGGTCGCCTCGGTCCGGGTGGCGTCCACGACCCGGAAGCC
>JBDIAG010000202.1:0-7338 GCA_039812305.1 Actinomycetales bacterium
TGTCGGCCGGCGCCACCAGCGCGGCCGAGGGTGCCGACCGGCTCTCCGACGGTCTCTCGACACTGCGCACGTCGACGTCCGGCCTGCCGCAGGCGACCCGCCAGCTGGCCGACGGATCGCGACAGGTGGCCGACGGCAACCGCCGGATCGCGGACAGCGTCGGCGCCGCCGCCGACCAGGTCGACGCCGCCACGACCACGCTCACCGACGCCGGTGCCGAGGTGCGCCAGGCCCGGGAACGGGCGTTGAGCGACCTGCGCACCTACGTCGCCGATCATCCGGACGACACCTCCGCCGCGGACCTGCTCGCCGCCCTCGAGCAGAGCCGGCTCGATGCGGCGCTGAACGACCTGCAGACCACGGCCGGTACCGTCCGACAGGCCGCCGGCCAGGCCCGCGCCGACACCGACGCGCTGGCCGACGGCGCCGAGCAGGTGGCCCAGGGGAACGCCCGGCTGGCCGCGTCCACCCCGGCCCTGACCGACGGGATCGGGCAGGCCGCCGATGGCGCGTCCAGCCTGGCGAGCGGGACGTCCACCCTCGCCACCGGCGCACGCGACCTGAGTTCCGGTGCCGCGCAGCTCTCCACCGGGCTGGGGCGGCTCGACTCCGGCGCCGCCGATCTCGCCGCCGGCGCGAACCGGCTGGAGGACGGCACGGCGGGACTGCACGACGGTCTGGTCAGCCTGGCCGACGGCTCGGCCCAACTCAGCCAGGGACTGGACGACGGCGTCTCCCAGGTGCCCAGCTACACCGACGCGCGACGTGCGGACACCAGTGACACCGTGGCCGATCCGGTGCGCCTCGCCACCGACTACCTGCACCAGGCCAGCGGCAACGGAGAGGGTTTCGCCCCGTACTTCATCGGCCTGGCCCTCTATGTGGGCGCGATGATCCTCTGGATGGTGCTGCGTCCGGTGTCCCAGCGGCTGCTCGCCGCCCCGGTCGCCGCCGGCCGCGTGGTGCTGACCGGACTGCAGCCCGCGCTGGTGATCGGTGCCGTGCAGGTGGGGCTGCTGCTGGCGGTGCTGATCCTCGCGCTCGGGCTGTCGCCGAACCACCTGGTCGCGACGATCGGCTTCACGGCGCTGGTCAGTCTGGCGTTCATCGCGCTCCAGCAGGCGATCGGGATCGCCTTCGGCCCGACCGGGCGCATCCTCGTGCTGGTGTTGCTGATGCTCCAGCTGACCTCGGCCGGGGGGACCTATCCTGCGGAGTTGACCCCGACCTTCTTCCAGCGTCTGCACGAGGTGTTGCCGATGACTCAGGTCGTCAACGGGCTGCGGGAGGCGATCACCGGCCAGCTCGACCAGCGGTTCTGGGTGGCCACCGCCGATCTCGCGGTGCTCGCCCTGGTCAGTCTCGCGCTCGCCTGCCTGGCCGCCGCCAGGAACCGGGTGTGGACGCTGTCCCGCCTGCATCCGGCGGTGTCCCTGTGAGCGCGCCACCGGTCGACGACCGTCCGGACGGGCGCGCCGAGCGCAGCGCCCGCACCCGCCGCGCCATCCTGCACAGCGCCGCCGAGCTGTTCGCGGAGAACGGCTTCGAGGCCACCGGGGTGGATCAGATCGCGGCCGCGGCGGGCGTCTCGAAGGGCACCGTCTTCTACGGCTTCGGTTCCAAGGAGGCCGTGTTCACCCAGGTGCTGGAGCAGGCGTCGCTGCGGCTGGCCGAACGATTGACCCTGGCCCGGGTGGGTCGCAGCGGCTGGGACGCGCTGACCGCGCAGGTCGCGGCCGTGCTCCATTCCGTCGACGAGGTGCCGGCGATGGGCAACCTGCTGACCCGGGAGGTGCTCGGGCCGGGCGGACGCTGGCAGGAGGAGCGGCGGGCCGCCCGCCAGCTGCTGGTGACCCCCCTGGTGGCCACCATCGCCGAACTCCGGCACGGCCGGACCATCGTCGACAGTGCCGCCGGCCCCGTGGAGATCGACGACGACTCGGACGACGTCGTCGCCGTCGCCATGCTGGGCGCGCTGGTCTTCGCCGCCCTCGACCGGCAGGTCTACGCCCCGGGACGGACGATCGAGCACGTGCAGACCCGGCTGATCGCCGTCCTCGCCGGCCTGGGAGTCCCGGAATCCGGGTGAGCCACTGCGGTAAGGTGGTCGGGTGCGTTGTGAACTGCCGTTCGCCGGGCTGCTTACCAGGCCGCACTGACTGCGAGGCCATCCGGCCGGGTCAGTGCGGTGAACCCCTCCTGTGCGAGGGGTTCTGTTGTGTGACCACGAGTGCGCGACATTGCAGGGCAACCGTGCGACAGCGACGATGACAGGTGAGGACAGTGACCCAGGCCCAGTCAGTTCAGAGCCAGCCGGAGCAGGCTGAGCCAAGTGCCATGCGCTACGACCCAGCGACCCTGGAGGAGCGCTGGCTGCCGGTGTGGGACGAGCGTGCCCCCTTCCGCAGCGGCCGCCCGGACGACCCGCGGCCGAAGAAGTACGTCCTCGACATGTTTCCCTACCCCTCCGGGGACCTGCACATGGGCCACGCCGAGGCGTACGCGCTCGGTGACGTGATCGCCCGGTACTGGGTGCAGCGCGGCTTCAACGTCATGCACCCGATCGGCTGGGACGCCTTCGGCCTGCCGGCCGAGAACGCGGCCATCCAGCGGGGGCTGGATCCGCGCGGCTGGACCTACGACAACATCGCCCAGCAACGCTCGTCGATGCGCCGTTACGCCTGCTCCTTCGACTGGGACCGCACGCTGGCGACCTGCGACCCCGAGTACTACAAGTGGAACCAGTGGCTGTTCCTGCGGCTGTTCGAGCGCGGCCTGGCCTACCGGAAGCCGTCGATGGTCAACTGGTGCCCGAAGGACCAGACCGTGCTGGCCAACGAGCAGGTCGTGCAGGGTCTGTGCGAGCGGTGTGACACGCCGGTCACCAAGAAGAAGCTGACCCAGTGGTACTTCAAGGTGACCGACTACGCCGACGAGCTGCTGGACGACCTGGACACCCTGGTCGGCAAGTGGCCGGACAAGGTCATCGCGATGCAGCGCAACTGGATCGGCCGCTCGCGCGGCGCGGACGTCGCGTTCGAGATCGAGGGACGCGACGAGCCGGTCACCGTCTACACCACCCGGCCCGACACCCTGTTCGGGGCGACGTTCTTCGTCGTCGCCGCCGACTCCGACCTGGCCGCCGAGCTGGCGGTCGGCTCCCCGGAACCGGTGCAGGAGGAGTTCGCCCAATATGTGGAGCAGGTCAAGCGCTCCAGCGAGATCGAGCGACTGTCCACCGATCGTCCGAAGACCGGGGTGTTCCTGGAGCGGTACGCGATCAACCCGGTCAACGGGGCGCGGCTGCCGATCTGGGTCTCCGACTACGTGCTGGCCGACTACGGCCACGGCGCGATCATGGCGGTGCCGGCGCACGACCAGCGCGACCTGGACTTCGCCCGGGCGATGGACCTGCCGGTCGTCACGGTGGTCGACGTCAAGGACGAGGAGGGGGCGTCCCGGCCCGATCCGGCCGAGACCGGGGTCGCCACAGCCGGTGAGGGCACCCTGGTGAACTCGGGGCTCCTGGACGGGCTCTCCAAGACCGAGGCGATCGACCGCATCATCGACGAGCTCGCGGGCGACGGGCTCGGCGCGCCCGCGACGAACTTCCGGCTGCGGGACTGGCTGATCTCCCGGCAGCGCTACTGGGGCACGCCCATCCCGATCGTGCACTGCGGCGACTGCGGCGAGATCCCGGTGCCCGACGACCAGTTGCCGGTGCTGCTGCCGGAGGCCGAGGGCCTGGATCTGACGCCGAAGGGCACCTCGCCGCTGGGTGCCGCGACCGAGTGGGTGCAGGTGCCGTGTCCGCAATGTGGTGCCTCGGCGCTGCGGGACACCGACACGATGGACACTTTCGTCGACTCGTCCTGGTACTTCCTGCGCTACTGCTCGCCGGGGCGCGACGACGTCGCCTTCGACGTGGTGGACGTGCGCACCTGGGCGCCGATCGACCAGTACGTCGGCGGGGTCACGCACGCGATCCTGCACCTGCTGTACTCCCGCTTCTTCACCAAGGCGCTGCGGGACATGGGCCTGGTCGACTTCGGCGAGCCTTTCACCCGGCTGCTGAACCAGGGCATGGTGCAGATGGACGGCTCCGCGATGAGCAAGTCCCGCGGCAACCTGGTGCGGCTCTCGGACGAACTGGCGAACCACGGCGTGGACGCCGTCCGGTTGACGATGTCCTTCGCCGGGCCGCCCGAGGACGACATCGACTGGAACGACGTCTCGCCGGCCGGTTCGGCGCGCTTCCTGGCGCGGGCCTGGCGGCTCGCCGGAGATGTGACATCGCCGGTCGGCATCGACGTCTCGACCGGCAATCGGGAGCTGCGGGTGGTCACCCACCGCGCCGTCCGGGACGCCGCGGAGGCGGTCGAGTCGTTCAAGTTCAACGTCGCCGTCGCGCGGGTGATGGAGCTGGTCAACTCGACCCGGAAGGCGATCGACTCGGGCTGCGGCCCGGCCGACCCCGCCGTCCGCGAGGCGGCCGAGGCGGTCGCGGTGATGTTGTCGCTCTACGCCCCGTACACCGCCGAGGACATGTGGTCGACGCTGGGCCACGAGCCGTGCGTCGCGCTGGCCGGCTGGCCGGCCGTGGAGGAGTCGCTGCTGGTCGAGGAGACGGTGACCTGCGTCGTGCAGGTGGCCGGCAAGGTCCGGGCGCGACTCGAGGTGGCGCCCTCGATCGGCGAGGACGAGCTGCGTGAGCTCGCCCTGGCGGCCGAGCAGGTGCGGGCGAACCTCAACGGGCGTGGCGTGCGCAAGGTGATCGTCCGGGCGCCCAAGCTCGTCAACATCGTTCCGGCCTGAGCTCGCCGTGTCCGGGCGACGGGTCGCGGTCGTCTGCGACTCGACGGCTTCGCTTCCGCCGGAAGTCGTTGCCGCGCAATCGATCACGATCGTTCCGCTCGATGTGGTGGTCGCCGGACGGGCCATCGAGGAGACCGAGCTCGCCGAGGGTGAGCTGCTGGCCGCGTTGCGCCGCCGGCGGCCGGTGACGACGTCGCGGCCGAGCCCGGCCCGGTTCTCGGCCGCCTTCTCGCGGCTGGCCGCCGAGGGTGTCGGCGAGATCGTGTCGGTGCACCTGTCCGGGGAGGTCTCCGGTGCCGGCGCGGCGGCGCGGCTCGCCGCCGGCAGCGCCGGACTGCCGGTGCGCGTGGTGGACACCGGCCAGCTGGCGATGGGTGTCGGGTATGCCGCCCTCGCCGCGGTGCGGGCGGCGTCGCAGGGCCGGACCGGAACCGAGGTGGCTGCCGCGGCGTCGGCGAGCGCCGCCCGGACCCAGGTGTACTTCGCCGTCGAGACGCTGGAATACCTGCGGCGGGGTGGCCGGGTGTCGCTGGCCGGGGCCGTCGTCGGCTCGGCGCTGTCGGTGAAGCCGCTGCTGGCCGTGCGCGACGGGCGGATCGAACTGCGTGAGCGGGTCCGGACCACCGCCCGGGCGGTGGAGCGGCTCGCCCAGCTCGCTCTCCGGGACGTGGCGGCCTGGCGTTCCGCCGGAGCTGGTGTCGCCGGGTCCGGTGAGGCGGGGTCCGGTGACGTGGTGGCCGGTGAGGTGGTGGCGACGGTGCAGCATCTGGGGAGTCCGGAGCGAGCCGCGGGGCTGGCGGCGCGGCTTGCCGAGGAGCTGGGAGTCGACGTGCCCGTGCTGTCGGTGAGTGCGGTGATCGGAGCCCATGTCGGGCCCGGGGTGATCGGTGTGGCCGTCGCCGCACGCTGAGGCGGGGTACCTCGTCGGGCCTGTCGAGGGCCGGTCGACCTGCGTCGACGACCGCTCGACGCGAAGTCGTGCTCGTCCAGATATGCACAGGGGCCGGCGTCGGGCGGACTTGTCCACAGGCGGCGTCCGGGGGTGTCCCCGGCCGGTGCGGCTCGGGCAACCTCGGCGGCGTGACGACGACTTCCTCCAGAGGTGCCGGCCGCCGGGCCGGGGACCACGCCGACCCCGAGGCGCACGGGCCGCAGGCGGTGTCGCAGCGGTTGCGGCTCCTGCTTCGCCAGGGCGGTGCTCGGGCCGATCCCTCCGAGGACGCCGGCGACCTATCCGATGGCCGCACTCTTCCGGATGGCCTCGGCTTTCCCGATGACTTCGATCATCCCGGTGATCTCGGTCTCCCCGGCGATCTCGAGGACGATCCGCATGCGCGTCCGGGGTGGACGCCCCGCGTCGCCCGGGAGTCCGCCGGACCGAACCGAACCGCGAGACCGGTGCCGTGGCGGATGATTGTCGTGGCGGCTTCGCTGCTCCTGGTCATCGCAGGTGCCTGGGTGGCCAGGGCTCAGTTCTCGGGGCCGACACCGGTGCCGTCCCGCCCTGGGGACGCGGCGGCCACACCGGTCGTGACCACCGCGGCGGACCCGCCCGATGACGGGTCGTCCGCGCCCGACGCGAGGCCCACCGCGGCCGGCTCGGGTACTCCCGCGGCCGGGGCGGGCTCGGGTGCTCCCGCGGCGGGGGCGGATCTCGTCGTTCACGTCGTCGGTGCGGTCGCCACGCCGGGCGTGGTGCGGCTGCCGCCCGGCGCCATGCTCGCCGACGCGGTGTCGAGCGCTGGAGGCGCCCGGCCTGACGCGGATCTGACGGTGGTGAACCTGGCCCGGCAGGTCGGCGACGGGGAACAGATCATCGTCCCGACGCCGGGCCAGTCACTGCCCGCACCGGCGGCGGTCGACCCGGCTCCGGCGGGAGGCGGGCAGGCTCCGGGGGGAGGTGGACAGGCTCCGGCCGGCGGGGGATCGACCCAACTCGACCTGAATTCGGCGACCGCCGAGGAGCTCGACGCCCTGCCCGGGATCGGGCCGGTGCTGGCGTCGCGGATCGTGGAGTGGCGGGACAAGAACGGCCGGTTCACCAGCGTGGACGAGCTGGGCGAGGTCTCCGGCATCGGGGCGAAGGTGCTGGAGAAGCTCCGGGATCGGGTCCGGGTATGACCGCCGAACGTAAGCCGTCCGCCGGGGAGAGCGTGGTCGAACCATCGGCCGGCGCCGGGATCGCCGGCCGGTTCGCGCAACCCGCCACCGATTGGCGTCTGGTGCCGGTGGCCGTCGGCGCCTGGGGCGGCGCGGGGATCGGGGTCGGTCTGCAGCCGGCGTGGGCATCTGTGGAGCCGTGGTCTGCGCGCTGGCGGCGGTGGTGCTGCTGATCGCGGCCACTCACGGCCGCCGGGTCCCCGCCGGCGGCGGATGGGCTCCGGTGCGTCGACGGGCGAGGGCGACCGCGGCGGTCAGGTCGGCGGCGGTGACGGTGCTGATCGGAGCCGCGGCGGCGTTGACGGCTGCGGGCGGCCAGCAGCAGGCACGGATCGGCGGGCCCGCCGGTGATCTTCTGGCCGG